>CAZYXF010000070.1:0-1549 GCA_964651025.1 uncultured archaeon | reverse complement strand
GCGTTTCCCTCGCCAAAGTGTAAAATTACATCGCTCGTTCTGAAAGCTTGGAGAAACGAGTCTTTATCAAATGTTGGCAAAAGACTTGGCGGGCAATCGCCACGCAAAGCGCTTTCCCAATCTATTTCTGCGATAGCTTTCTTCCCAAAGCTCGCGAGCTTTAGCGGAGCAAGGAAGCTTTGCAACAGGTTGCTCGCTTCTTCCGCTACATCGCTACCGCAGTATTTCTCAATCTCCTCCTCGCTTATCCTATGCTCTACGTAGCGCGTTGTGTTAAAGCCGCGAATCTTGAAATGAAGCTCGCTTATCGCAGCGCTTAGCATCGCGTCTTGCGGAGCAAGTATTTCCTGGCCATGAGGCACACGATACTTTGAAAATATAGCAACGCTTGCCTTTTTATCCTTGCTTCCTATTTTTCTCTTAAGGAAAAGTGCGTTTTCTATTTGAATTGAAACGCTCGCAGGAGAGCAGCAAAACCTACCGACCGCTAGTTCTGCGATACCATCATCGTTGTAATCGCTGTAGAGAAAATCGGAGAACAAGACATCGCCATCGTAATCGAAAAGGACTTCATTAGCTGGATCTTCGAGCAATGCAAATGGCATACCAAACAAATAAACGAAGAACTCACCTGTGAAATAACAATCGAGTGGAAGTTTTCCATTTTCCTTTATCTTGTCTATGGTCTCTTTTAATTTGTTTTGAACTTCTCTTATCCTATTGACGCGATTTGACGAATTAGCATCGCTTAAGTTGTATGAAGGCTCTATTTCGAAGACAAGAGGAAACGTGTTTATTCGCGGTGATAAAGATGCTATATCGTCGTTTGCGTTTATCAGCGCTATTGAATCGACTTGTGGATAAATTGAAAGAAGAAAGCCTTCTATTTCCTCTTCACCCAAGAGCTTTCTCGCGTTTGAGAAGTTGCAATCATACAGGCAGATCAGTTCCTTTTCGTCAAGCAACTTCGCGTTCGTTAGATTTTCGGTCAATAAAGCGAAGTCCAAAAGCCTAGCTATGAAAGCCCCGTAAATGGCGATTGTTCTGTTCTCATTTATCAAGACTGCTCCGCTTTTCTCAGCGAGAAGTGAATTGGCGAAATCCCTAATCGTTAAGTTCGCGGTCGCGTTTGCATAGCTTGCTTCTATCGCAATTAGCTCGCTTGGCTCAAACCTCGAGATGAACTTATTAACTTCTCTTCTGGCGATGGCATCGCTCTCGTTGCAAACAAGCGTTGGCAAGCCTGTTGAGGCTGCCAGAAGGGTTGGAAAGAAACTCCCATTTGTCAGCAGGATTACTTTTCCCTTTAGCTTTGGTCTGCCTTTCACTTGAAATAAAGGGTAGCTATCTCCCCAGTTTGAGCTCGCGTTTTTCGAGTCATAAGCTAAACAAGTTGCTCCTATTAGCTCATTTGCCTGCCAGTGATCGGAGAGGTTAACTCGATAAACATAAGCCTTGTGTTCATCACTCCAGCTCATTGACTGCATCTCAATCTCCCAACCATCTCCGTAATCTCTGTAGTGGCTAGCTTGGGTGCAATCGCAGCTTG
>CAZYXF010000069.1:0-1597 GCA_964651025.1 uncultured archaeon | reverse complement strand
AAGCTTTCTATTATCTTTCCCAACTTCTCGTCCCTCGTTGTTATCTGAATTTTCCCTTTCTTGTCGCGAAGAACAAGGAACTTCAGCTTCCCTATAACTCTTATGTGCTCAACAAAGCCAGCGAGCTTCACTTCAGCCCCATCTTCACGAGGGACTTCGGTAGAATAATGAGTTCTGAGCTTCGTTTCGCTTTTCATCTCCATTTTATCTCACCTTGAACTTTTTCCCTTTCCTTGCATTGTCTCCACAGATAATAAATTTCCGTTGGTTTGTAAAAACCTTTTGAGTTGGATATCAAGCAGCAACTCTTCAAAACTCGAATGTTCTTCCAAACAGTCGAAACAGAACAGTTCAACGTCTTTGCCAGTAAATTCACGAGTGTAGTTGAACTGCAAGGTTCTATCCTTTCCAACAGCGCGAGGATTTCTTTTTGCCTTTTCGTAAGTCTATGGTTGATTAAAGAAATCAAGCTTCGAGCTATCTTGCAGTTCTTGCATCTTGGCGCATCATCACCGCCAGTTGGAATTTAGAAAGCAGAGATAAAAACTTTTTCTGGAAGGAAGGATTACAGTTTCAGAAAAGTTAGCAAAACCATTTACCTTTCACCTCCACGTTATCTCAACTTCATCGGTTCGCCACCTCGGCAAAATCGTGAAATCCCTCAAAGCGCTTGCTCCGCTTCTCGCCATTAGCAAACCAACCAAAGCTATCATAGCTCCATTGTCACGAGCGTATTCACGAGGAACTACGAAGAACCTCGCTCCTCGCTCCTTGCACATGATCGCGAGCATTTCTTGCAATCGCTTGTTAGCCGCAACTCCACCAGTCAATAAAACCTCGTTTTTCCCAACGTGAGCCAAGGCGCGCTCTGTAACCTCGACCACCATGGCAAAGCAAGTCTCTTGCAAGGAATAACACAAGTCACATAGATTGCAACCGGCTCTGAGCTTTCTAAGGGCAGCTGTTAGCACGCCTGTGAAGCTGAGGTCCATTCCCTTAACGACGTATGGAAGCTCCACGTAATGCTTTCCTTTTCTTGCTAACCTTTCGATTTCTGGACCGCCTGGCATTGGTAAGCCAGCCTCTCTTGCGAAGTGATCTAAGGCGTTGCCAAGCGCCATGTCTATGGTTTCGCCAAAACAACGGTAGCGATTAGCAATGAAGGCAATTATCTGCGTGTTCCCCCCGCTGACGTAAACTACTACTGGATCTCGAGCCTTCGTTGAGTGAAGCCCTATTTCTATGTGAGCAACGCAGTGGTTAACCCCATAGACCGGCTTTTTGCATTTTTCCGCGAGCTCCTTAACAAAGCGCATGCCAACGTTTAGGCAAGGTGGCAAGCCAGGGCCGCGAGCTATGGCAAGAAAATCAACCTCGCGCAGTTCAACGCTTGCGACGCTAAGAGCCCTTTCCAGCACTTTCTCTTTGACTTTCTTATGATGTTCAGCAGCCTCTCTTGGTATAATGCCCCAGCCCAACTTTGGCTTGTAAGTGTCCAGCTCATTAGCAAGGATTTTTATCTTTCCTCTCGAGAGCTCGCAAATTCCAACGCCAAATGTATGCGCTGTGCTCTCTATTCCAAGGCAGAGCATGTTTT
>CAZYXF010000068.1:0-1625 GCA_964651025.1 uncultured archaeon | reverse complement strand
GCATGCGTTACTATTATCATTTTCCATTTTCTCATCGTAAAGTTTTATTGCGTTTTGCGCGTTACGGTTGTATGGATTGGTTCTTCTTCGCAATCGCAGCTTGCCTTCTCTATGGTTTGCAAGGTTTACTTTTTCGTGAAGCTGGTGCTAAACAAGTAAGCGAGTTTCATTTTCTGTTCCACTT
The DNA here is from genome assembly GCA_964651025.1 of uncultured archaeon. Lineage (GTDB taxonomy): Archaea > Aenigmatarchaeota > Aenigmatarchaeia > GW2011-AR5 > JAHLMP01 > CAZUUD01. Next base: position 1,441 of record CAZYXF010000068.1, on the reverse strand, counting down.
TCTCCTGACAAGTTGCTTTATATCCCTCTGCTTCTCTTTGTTATTTGAAGTCGCCAATAGTTTCCTTTAAACTTGCCGTGACTATAGCACTGCTCATAGCGATAGGGAAGGAGAGACTGACAGCTAGGAGGTTTCTTTCCTTCTTGCTGGCTTTGTTCTCAACGATACTTTTAAGAATTAGCTAATTTTCAGCGCTAGAAAAAGGAGAGTTGCAAGCAAAGATAGAACAAGCGAAAATAGATAAACGAACTGCCATCCTACAAATTCCCATATGAAACCTGCGATGAGCGAGGCGATGAAAATTGAAATTCCGGCGACTAAGTTGTACAAACTTATTCCAGTTGCTCGCCATTTGCTTGGGGAGAGCTCATAGACAAAGGCTCGCATTATTGCATCGCGAGCCCCGTATTGCAAGCCGTAGAAAAGGAAGACAACTGGAAGGAGCAATGGATGCAAAAATAAAGCTAAGGCACATGTAAGAGACCACAGCGAATATGTGAGTGTTACTGCTATTTTCCTTCCAAGCTTATCACCTATCCTACCAATTGCTATGGAAGAAAGTGGCGTTGTTATAATAAACGTGGAATAGCAAAGACCGATATAAAAATTCGGGAGCTTGAACTCGTCTATTAAGAGGAGTAAAAACGAGCGGTCGAAATAAGAAATCGCAAATATCGATGTGACGAGAATAAATAGCTTGTACTTCTTTGAGAAGAAGCGCAGGTTCAGTTTCCTTTTCTTCCTCGCCCTTGGTCGTTTCTCCTTTATGAAGATTAGGACCAATAAAACGGAGAGAAGTGGAAAAACGGATGCTAAAAGCATAAGGCGTCTATAATCAATCGCCAGCGTTATGAAGATTAAGAGCAAGCTTCCAATTATCGCGCCTGCATGATCAAAAGCGCGAAGCACACCAAAAGCTCTCGCTCTCTTTCTCTTTGGAAAGCTCTCTGCGATTAAGGCGTCGCGCGGAGCATCGCGAATCTTCCCACTCCTTTCAATAGCTCGCGACATTATGGCGTGGAGCGGAAATGAGGAAAATGTGTAGCCAAGTTTTCCAAGAAAAGAAAGAAGATAACCAAGAACTATAAAGACCTTCCGTTTCCTCAACTTGTCGGACAGATAACCAGAGACTGATTTTGAGAGCAGATTACACGCATTCCCAATTGCTGAAAGCAAGCCAATGAGCTCTTTGCCAGCATGAAAAACGGAAACCATGAAGAATGGAAGAGATGCGTGAACTATATGCGAGCCTATGTCGTTGAGCATAGCAGCAAGGGATAGAGCGTAGAGTTGTCTTTTGCTTTCATTCGCCTCTTTTTCTCGTTTCATTAACCACCCTGTACAAACTCAATTTAAACTTAACTTTCCAATCTAGGCAATCGAATCATGCGCCCGCCGGGATTCGAACCCGGGTCGCCGGCTTGGGGGGCCGGCGTCTTGC
>CAZYXF010000067.1:0-1689 GCA_964651025.1 uncultured archaeon | reverse complement strand
CAAAAGCGGTGTTGCCGCTCTCGCCACTTCGCTAATCACGCTTCTCGACCTTTTTCCTTATGAACTCGCCAAGCAAGATAGCGAAAAGAAATGACGCGTTGAAAATTGACACAACAGCATGCGATAGACCAAGCGATACTTTTAGCGCGTCCGAGCCAACGAGAAAAGAGGAATAAAAAAGTGAGGCGAGTAAAATTCCAACTGGCCTCAGCTTGCCGAGCCAAGCAACTATTATGCTCGCATATCCATAGCCCGCTGATATTTGCTCGCCGTATTTGAGTCTGTGATGTATGCCAGCCACTTCCCCAGCTCCTGCAACCCCAGCCAATCCACCGCTTATGAGCATCACGAGTAAGATTATCTTCTCTATGCTCATGCCAGCATATCTCGCGACTTTTCTGCTGCTTCCAACGACTTTTATCTCATACCACAGCTTTGTCTTTCTCGCAACAGCCAAACCAAGTAAAGCTAAGAGCGATAAAGCTAAAGTTTCAACGTGTATTCTCGTTCCAGGAAGCTTGACGAACTTGAAAGAGTCTGGAAACTCATTTGTGTAAGGAAATCCCCATTCTTCGCTTCCCTTCCAAGGTCCATACACGAGGTGGTTGACGAGATTCAGCGCGATGTAATTCAGCATCAAAGTCACGATTATCTCGTTTACGTTGAGCCTTGCTTTTAAAAGGCCTGCAATTCCGGCCCAAAAAGAGCCAGCGAGAAAGGAAAGCAAGACAGCGAGAAATTTAGCAAGCGTTGGTGGTATTCCAGAGAAGAGGGCAAGCCATGTGGTAGCTATTGCACCGAGTAATATTTGTCCCTCGCAACCGATGTTCCAGACACCGGCGCGAAAACAAAACGCTAGCCCACAGGCGCACAGGATGAGAGGTAAGCACTTCGTGATTATTTCACTCAGCCCATAAAAGCTGAGAAAGGACTTAAACACGTGAAAGTAAACGAGGATTGGATTCACGCCGAGAACGAAGAAAATAAGAGAAGTTAAGGAAAGCGCGATGAGTATTACTGAAAGGGTGAGCTCGATTTCCCTCATGTTCTTGCCCCAACCATGAGCTCTCCTATTCTTCGAGGGCTTGCAGCACTTCTATTCAAAGTCGCTATTAGTTTTCCCTTGAACATCACACCAATCCTGTCGCAAAGTTCTAGTACTTCTTCCAAATCGCCAGAGATTAGCAGAATGGACTTTCCATTTCCCTTCAGTTTTAACAACAATCTTCTGATCTCTGATGACATTTTAACGTCGAGACCTTGGGTTGGGTTAAATGCCACGATGAAATCCCTGTTCCAAGACAGCTCCCTTGCAATTATCAGTCGTTGTAGATTCCCACCAGATAGATAGCTCGCTGGTAAGCGTGGATTAGCCACCTTTATCTTGTATTCCTTTACCAGCTCTCTTGCGTAGTTATCCCATGCATCGAAGTTCACGAACACACCATTTGAGAAAGGAGATTCGTTGTAGCGACGTAAGAGCAAGTTTTCTACTACGCTAAGCGACGCTACATAGCCGGCTTCCTTATCTTCTGGCAAGTGCGCTATCGCCCTTTCCCTCACGTTCAACTTCGTTACATCAGTCCCAAATAGCCTAATCGAGCCTTTTACGATCTTTCTTAACCCAACAATCGCCTCTCCCAACTCTCTTTGGCCATTTCCAGCAACACCAGTTACGCCGAATATCTC
>CAZYXF010000066.1:0-1766 GCA_964651025.1 uncultured archaeon | reverse complement strand
CTTGATCTTATCGCGACGTTTGCCTCGTGATTTAACGCAAGAGAGTGATAGTTCCAATTGCTTGACCCAAGTATAAGTAACTCGCCATCAATCACAACGAATTTCGCATGAAGCAGCGAGCTAGAGTTTTCCATTCTCACGTCAATTCCAAGCTTCCTCAACAACTTGCAAGCGTAGGTGTTAACCTTTCTCACGCTTTCTATCTCATTTCCGGAATCCAGCAAGACCTTAACCCTAACGCCGCGCTCCTTAGCGAAAGCTAGCTCTTGAACCAAGCGATTGCTGCTTGAATTGGGAAAGCGAGAGTAATATGTAAGCTCAAAAACGGCAACGAGAACTTCATCACTCGCCTTTTCAATCGCATTTCTAACGAAATCGAAGTAAGACCGATCATTTATCGCGATTACTTCTATCTCATTGCTTGCTAGAAACCTCACAGCAAGGAAAAGGAAAGTTATAGTTAGCGAGAAAAGGACCAACGCAACTGCTAATGCGAATCTTTTATCTCTCGACATGCACCTTCAACTTCCCTTTTACAAACGCGGAGAATATCTTCTTGCCGATCTCGCTTCTCTTCCTTATCTTTATCTCTCCCTTTTTGCCAACGATGAGACTAGCTATGTGCTCGCCGTTTTCAAAGAATGCAACTCTTTTTCCAATCAGTTTCTTGTTAAAAGTTATTAGCAAGTTCTTTCCGCTCTCTCTCAGCTCAAAATCGACTTCCCTTCCAATCACAGCTCGCTTTGGCACCACCTCAATTCTTATCCCAAGCTTTTCTTCCAACTTCGCTATCGTTTTTCCCTTTCTCCCAATCAGTTTCGGCAAGGCTTTGCTGCTGCACTTCACGATTGCTGCGTTTCCCCTAATCTCAACCTCTGCATCCCTGTCAAACTTCCTTATGACTTCCTTGATTCGCTCACTCGCAAGCTTTTCAACAGCGCTCATCGCTTTACCTTTTTCAACTTCGACTATGACATTCTCCTCTCCATAAGTGTAAATCTCGTACTTGAGCTCATTCGTGAAGAAATCTCGAACCTCAACCAAGGGGCGAATGAAGTCTTCGCCTCGCATTCCAGTTGGCACGCGAACAACAAGAGACAAGCTGTAAACTTCCTTTATCTCTCCATCCTTTATGAAAATAACCGTGTCTATGACATGTGGTATCATTCCTAATTCGACCCTTCGAATAAAACGCTGAATCGCATCTATTGGCGAGCTGGCGTGAACGACGCCAACCATCCCAATTCCAGCCAAGCGCATGTCAACGAAAACCGCAAAGTCTCGAGAAGTCCTGACTTCATCGAAGATTGTGTAATCTGGCCTTACCAATAGCAGCATGTCTGCGGTTTTCTCGACATCACCGTGCAACTTCGTGTATTGCGTTATCTCCTCGCTTACTTGTAGATCGCGAGGCTGCTCTATTGTTTTCACAACCCTTCCCAAGCTTTTGTAAAACTCTGCGATGCTCGCAGCAAAGGTGGACTTTCCAGAGCCAGGTGGGCCAGCGATTATTATCCCTTCACCTTTCATTATCCTTTCTTTCAATCGCTTGTCGACCTTGTAATCGTCAAGCGTCAATTTAACTATTGGTCTAACTATCGTCACTTCTAACCCATCGCTAAATGGTGGTCTCGCAATCGCTATTCTCTTGTCACCAAGCTGAACAACTACAGCTTCTCTACTTGACATCTCGATAAAAGCTTCTTCCTCATATCTGGCAGCTTCAAGTATCTCTTGAATTATCGCCTCTATTTCCTCTTTGGTTA
>CAZYXF010000065.1:0-1999 GCA_964651025.1 uncultured archaeon | reverse complement strand
CGCGCCTTCTTGCTCTGCGGTAAAAAGGAGCCCGAGTTTGAGGAAGCGGATTTCGATCTGCCAGGCGGGCAATTAAAAGAAGACGAGGATTTCATCGCTGGCTTAAGGCGAGAGACGAGAGAGGAGTGCAATCTCAAGGTTAAAGTAATAGCTCCTCTCAACACGTTTCTACTCGTAGCAAGAGATAACACGATAAGGGCTGGCATTAACTTCCTTTGCGAAATGATAGGAGAAGAGGAAAACATAAAGTTATCTGAGCACGCGAGCTATGCTTGGGCGGAGATCAATAGAGTAGTAAGCGAGGGGCTCTTTCCAATTTGGCTCCGCGAGATAGCGAGAAAGTACTTTGAGTTGATGGAAATGTTACACGAAAAACGTGATTAAAAATTAGAAAGAAGATTCGATATGGGTAGACGTGAAGTGCAATTTCACGAACGTGTGAGAGTTAAGCCTGATCTCTTCATAGAAGTGCTTGGGAAAGGAAACTCACAGCTGGGTGGAAATTTCGAAACTACACCAAGAATCGTTGCTTCAATAACAGGAAGCGAGTTTCTAACCCTATCCTCTGATAAGGTAACTGTCTATAGCCCGCCACCTGAATACGCTCCTAAAGGAGAACCGTATAATTCATTATCTTCCCCTTCACTAACCGTATACAGCCGTAGTGAGTTATCTCCACATATCATAGAGAAGGAGTACGACCGCGTTAAAAGAATATCCAAACGTGTTGTTGGGGGAACTCCAACAGACCTAATAGAACGTCTTTTCATCGTCTCACAGGAACTAGAAAGAGTTGAGGACGTGGAAATAACGGCAACAGATTATACTACTGCATCGCTAGAAGGGATAGGGTTAGCTTCTGGCGGACTCCTTTTACTTCTCGGAGCACTATCGCTTGAGTTGCCATTGATAGCTGCAGGGGCTTGTTTTTGCAGTGCTGGTCTTTTAGGCAGGTGGGAACGCAAGCAAATTGAGAAAAGAAAGACCAAGCTTCATGATATATTGAAGGAGGTTGGCATAGAAAACGTAAGGATAAGCAGATTCGAGAGAACCAGAGATGGAAGAAGGCTGATCCTTGTTATCTAACTCGATTCCCAGACTTCTTTGAATTTTGCGAAAGCTGTGCTAAAGCTCTTTAACGAAAGCTGCGCATATTTTTCATGCTCTGGACAGAGAAGTACAAGCCCCGAAACCTAAGAGAATTTGTTGATCAAAAAGAGGCGGTGGCGCAGTTTTTGAAGTGGATTCGAAGTTGGAAGCGAGGCGATAAAGCTCTGTTGTTGTATGGCAAGCCTGGAATAGGGAAGACAGCGCTAGTTGAAGCCTTTGCATCGCAAGAGAAATACGAGCTAGTTGCAATGAACGCGAGCGATGTTAGAAGCGCGGAGCGAATTCGCGCGGTTCTCGGAGAAGCCACGAGCATGCTCCCTCTGATGAAAAAATCTCGCATCTTTCTAATTGACGAAGTCGATGGAATAGCTGGCCGCGAGGATAGGGGCGGGATAAGCGAGATAATAAAGCTGATAAAAACCAGCGCGTTCCCAGTCGTGCTCACAGCAAACGACCCATTTAAGCCAAAGCTCCGCCAGCTAAGAGAGCATTGCGTGCTCGTTCAAATGAAACCAATACCAAAGCGGGACATAATCAAACGGCTTGCATATATTTGCCAAAAGGAAAAGATAAGCTACGAAAAAGAGGTGCTTGCTTCAATAGCTGCGAGGAGCAACGGCGATTTGAGAGCTGCGATAAACGATTTGGAAACAGTTGCCCGCGGCAAGCAAAAGATAACGCTCGCTGATTTGCAAGTCCTTGGCTATAGAGACCAAGAGCAGAGCATATTCGACGCGCTCAAGATAATCTTCAAGACCTCTAAGGCTATATCAGCCAAATTGGCGACGAGGAATTTAGATCTCGACCCAGAGCAATTGCTCTGGTGGATAGAGAACAACGTGATAAAGGAGTACGAGAAACCACATGAAATAGCTCGAGCCTATGAAGC
>CAZYXF010000064.1:0-2073 GCA_964651025.1 uncultured archaeon | reverse complement strand
AGTCACGTTTATGTCGCAAGTGTAACCTTCCTCTATTGTCACGTTGAAGTATTTTGACCAAGTAATGCCCCCACCTCCTGTCGGAAATGTAGTCGCACCTTCGTCGCAGAAGTTTGTGAAGACGTAGTATTCATCGCTGCTTGCCGTGAGATTGAAAGAAGTCTCACAACTCGAATAGCTAGAGTCATCGCAACTGCAGTAATAGCACTCGCTCGTTTGCCATGAAAAGTTGGCCTCGCCAACGTCGCTACCACAACAATAGTAGGTTGTTCCATCAACTGTTACGCTGTGCTCATTTGCGTCGCAATAGCTCCTTTCCTCGTTGCACTCTATCCAGACATCACTCTCTCCACAGAAGCCAAGGCTGGCAAGTGTGAGCAAGGCGAAAAAGCAGAGCAAGGCGAATTTCGAGCTAGCCATCTTGATATAATATCGCTCTGAGCGAAAATATATATGAAGAAAGAAAAGGTAGAAGTTTCGCTCCTCATTAAGCTTGTTCCAAAAACTCGAAGATTGGGAAACCCAGCTTAGAGTAAGAACCGAAAAACGGAGATAATTTACAATTTTGTTGCGAACTTCTTCGACATTCGTCTATTGTCTTCCAGAGCAGAGAAATCTTTATAAATTGTCGAGAAGCTAATTTATGATTAGACCACTGGTTAATGGTTACAAACTTTCCTTTGCTCTTGGAACTTCACAAAAGCCTTTTCCAACGATAGAGCCAATAGGCCCAAGCTATGAGATAGCTCAAGCGTTCGCGCATCATTATAACCTAGCGTTAAAGCGTGGTCTTTCTGAAAGCGAGGCGGAAAGGCTTGCAATTGCAGAGATAGCAAGGCGATATCAAGTAGATTTGCAAAGAGCAGAGCAGCTGGTAAGAGAATCCTATAACGCAGTGCTAGATGATTGGCGAGCAATTGTCCAACACACGATAAGGCTGGCGAGGAGAGAAGGAAGTGAGATAACACGACCACTAACAATACCAATCTACGACCCATTAGCTCGCGATTACCTAGGAGAGCTCTTGGACATGGCTAGAGGAGAAGGCATCATAATTCCGATCTATTTCCAAACGAGCAATGGGAGATTGCTAAAGCTCGGAAGTGAGGAATTCGAAATGGTTTGCTCTTCTGACGAACTGTTTGACACAACAAATACCCAAGCTATAAAGAATCCCATTATCCTTCCTAAAGAGGAAGCTGAGAGGATCGACGAGCTTTTAATGGAGTTCATAGAAAGGGATGCCACCGAATATCTTGAGAGGCTTCATGAGATGTACGAGCAAAAACTGGTCGAAGTGTCTCCTCAGGAAGAAAGGAAAATTCTGGAGACCTTCAGGAATTTGGGAGCAAGTTCGATTAGACTTCCAAGTAAAGAAACCCTTAAAGATCCAACTGAAATTCGTGATAGAATTGACGAACTCAAGGAGCAAAACCCAACCACTTATGATTTGCTCGAGAAATACGCTGAACAACTCGAAAAAAGCTTTCAAGGCTTGTGGCCAAGAGTGAAGGTAGTGAAGAAAACGGAACACTATAAAAGAGGAAGTTATCACAGCGTAGACTACGGATATGAGATATACGCGAACGGCAAGCTTGTTGGAATTGTGACGAGAAACGGAGATGTGATAGCAATTAGCGGAGAGGAAGAGTTCGGCACAAGTCACAGGGAAATGCTCGAGATCGTGCTGGAAGAGTTACATAAAATAGCAGGAATGAATGGCAGAGATGCTAGACCGAGAGTAGAGGAAATAGATCCACAAGAATTCATAAGCACTTACAAATGTGAGTTAGGCAAGCAATTGGAGTGGTTATCTCAGCGTGCGGATGAGGCGATTGAAAGCGGAGATGAAATGAAAGCCAAGCTTGTGTACGAGCAATTAAAAGCCCTTAAAGCGAGAGCTCCAAGTGATATGAAAGACGAGATAGAGGCGATTGAGAGGAAAATCGAAGCGATTTATCACCCCCATCACATAAGTTGGCCTCATTTACTCATGCTAATCGGCGCAGCTAGCGTGGCAACTGCAGCGTGCTTGGGTGCTTATTTCCTGTGGCGTGGCGGGTTTGGCGGCGG
>CAZYXF010000063.1:0-2174 GCA_964651025.1 uncultured archaeon | reverse complement strand
GAAGAAACTGATAAGCGAGATTAAATTTGGGTTTAAGGGAATACGCTTGCCCATTTTTTCCTCAATCGACTTCAGCCTTGGCTTAATCTTTCCCAGCATTTACATTGTTGGCGGGATAAAATTAACCTTCGTTGGATTAAAAACTCAGGTAAGAGATAAGAATAACAATGTCCGGTTGAGCTCATAGCTTAAAAACATTCGCGCTTTCATTATCAAATTGGCAAGCCATGAGGTGAAAGATGCCGGCATTGAAGTTCGAAGAGGCCATGAAAAAAATAAGGGAAGCAAAGCCCCGAAATTTCGTTCAAACAGTCGAGCTCATAATAACGCTTCGCAACATCGACCTGAGAAAGCCCGAGAACAGGTTTACAAAGGAAATTGAACTTCCTCACGGAAGGGGAAAAGAAGCTAAAGTTTGCATAATGGATAAGGAGCACGGCTTCACGAAGGAAAAAATCGAAGAAATAGGAAAAGACAAAAAGGAAGCGAAGAAGCTCGCGAAGAGCTATGATTTCTTCCTTGCGAGCGCAGAGCTGATGCCAACAATAGGTAAAGCCCTCGGTCGCTATTTAGCGCCGAGAGGAAAGATGCCAACCCCAATTCCACCAACCATGCCAAAGGAGGAAGTGCAAAAACTCATAGAGAAGAAAAAGCGCAGCGTAATTGCGAGAGTTAAGCTACAACCGCAAGTCCAAGTCCCAGTCGGAACGCTTGATATGAGCGATGAGCAGATAAAGGAAAACGTTGAGCACGTCGTTCGCGAAGTTATAAAGGCTTTGCCAAAGGGAAGAGCACAATTGAACCGGATCTACATAAAAGCCACTATGACGCCTGCATATCAAATTGAGGTGCGTGTGTAATGCCGATAACAAGGAAGGAAAAGCCAAAGGCGGTTGAGGATTTAGTCAAATTGCTTCGCGGTTATAAGTGCATTGGCATAATCGACTTACACAAATTGCCTGCAAGGCAACTGCAAGAGATAAGGGAAGCTCTTCGTGGCAAGGCTTTGATAAAAGTTGCTAAAAAGTGCATAATAGAGAGAGCGCTCAAAAAACTCGGCTTAGAAGAGCTCGCCTCTCAAATTCGCGGAATGCCAGCAGTAATAGCAAGCAATTTAGACGCTTTCTCTCTTTTCGCTGAGATAAAGCGAAACAAGTCGAAGAGGGAAGCGAGAGCAGGCGATATAGCAAGCGAGGATATAGTGATCGAGCCAGGGCCAACAGAGCTAACTCCTGGCCCAAGCATGGCGGAGTTGCAAAAGCTTGGCTTCAAAGTTCGAGTCGAAGGAGGAAAGGTAGCGATAAAGGAGAGAAAGGTCCTTTGCAAAAAAGGCGAAAGGATAACCGAAGAAATAGCGAGCGTTTGCAACCTGTTGAAGCTAAAGCCAATAGATGTGATGCTGAATTTGATAGCCGCGTGGGAAGATGGCGTTCTTTATACAAAGGAGGTGCTTGACATAGATGTCGAGAGCTATATTGCTTCGATCGTGAAGGCGCACCAGGAGATGTTCACGCTAGCGGTCGAGGCCAAAATCTTCGTCGATGCGAGCGTTGTCGAATTCTTGCTGCAAAGAGCTTATCGCGAGGCTAAGGAACTGGCAAAGGAGGCGAGAATCATAACTAGCGAGACAATAGAAGAGCTTTTGGCACTCGCTGCCAGAGAAGCGAATGAGCTTGAGAGGGAAGTAGGGAAAAGTAAGAAGGAGTAAAGCAACCAATCATCACGAGGCTATTCTCCCGCCAACGCTTTCTAGTTTTTCCTTGGCTCGTGGTGTGAAGCTCGCTATCTTAACGATGAACGGCGTTTCTATGCTACCTTTTCCGAGCAGTTTCGTGTAACCCAAGCTTGCTAAATCCAAGAGCTCGCCGCTTTTCACCCCAAGCTTTGCAGCAAGCTCTTCGAGCTCACCAACGTTTATTTCCTTGTGCCTCCTTTTTCTGTAAAGTTGCTTTCTCGACACAAACCCGTGCTTTCCGAAGTGATCTGGCTCATACTTCACTATGTAAGTCCATTTGTGCTTGTGCGAGCCAGCATATCCACGACCACCTCGCGAGCCAGCGCCGCGATGCTTCTTCTTGCTCCCGTAGCCATGCGTTTTGCTCCCACGCATCTTTCTGACTTTCCTCCTAAAACGAACTACCATGGAGATGGAGGAAGGGAAAGAAATAAAAACG
>CAZYXF010000062.1:0-2368 GCA_964651025.1 uncultured archaeon | reverse complement strand
TCAATTCCCATTGGACAATGGTCAGAGCCTGTGACATCGCGAAGGATGAAAGCTCGCCTTAGCTTGCCTTTCAAACTAGGGGAAACAAAAATATAATCAATTCTCCACCCCAAGTTTCGCTCTCTTGCGTTTCCGAAATAAGGAAACCACGTGTAGTGACCTGGCTCTTTGCAAAAGAAGCGAAAGGCGTCGATGAAACCAAGCTCAACTATCGCGTTAAGCTTCGCCCTTTCTTCTGGTGTGAACATGATGTTGTTCCTGTTTTCCTTCGGTCTTGCTAAATCGATCTCGCTCCTCGCGACGTTGAAATCACCCGCGATTATGACGTTTTCGTTTATCAAGTGCTCGAGATATCTAAGCAGGAAATCATAAGATGCAAGTTTGTAATCGAGGTTCTTTTTATCTCTCCCTCCGTGTGGCATGTATATATTTATCAAAATGAAGTTCGCGAAGTCTAGCCTTAGAAACCTACCTTCCTTGTCAAACCTCTCAAATCCGAGCTCGCGGTGAATTTTCAACGGTTTTAGCTTGCTCAGAGTTGCTACACCCCAAAGGCCTTTTCTCTCGATTGCCAGGCTTGAATACACGTCATATCCCTTTAACGTTAAGCGAAGTGGCAACTGGAAATCACGAGTCCTGATTTCTTGCAGGCAAAGTATGTCGGGATTTTCTTTCTCAACGAACTCTATAAAGCCCTTTTGCAGTATCGATTTGAATCCATTCACATTCCAAGTTATGATGCGCATATTAGCTTATCCAAAGGAAAAATAAGGAGAAATGAAATTCGCACAAGAAAGTAGAATAAAGAGAAAAGAGGAACTACATTCAACTCCATTTCGGTATCACTAGCCCTTCTTTTTCTTCGAATTCTATTTCGCTTATTCCCTCTTTCTTTATCTTCTCAGCGTCACTTGCCTTTATGCTTCGCTTTATCTCCTTTCCTTCGACCTCGAGGACGATCCAATTTCTACCCACTTCCTTCACCTTTCCCTTCATGAAAATGAGGAAAGACAAAACGCTTTTAGCAATTTCGCCTATTCGCAGAGACAGGTAATGGACTTAAAAGAAAGGAGTTCGCAATTACCATGGATGCCAAGATGAAAAGCACAAGCCCACAACACAAAATACGCATGGTGTTGGGCTTCGTTGTAGATAATGAGAAGGCGCTTTTGATAAAGAAGAGAAGAGGGCTGGGAAGGGGTTTGTACAATGGCTTTGGCGGGAAAGCGAGAGATAGCGAGAGCTATGAGAGTGCCTTGAAGAGAGAGGCAAGAGAGGAAATAGGAATTGGAGTAAAGAAAGCTTTACTTAAAGCCGTTCTGCATTTCACAGACAGTAAAACCTTCATCGAATGCCCGGTTTTTCTCGTTAACGAGTTTGAGGGCGAGATAAAAGAAAGCGAAGAAGCGATTCCAGTTTGGTTCAAAAAAGACGAGCTTCCTTTTGAGCAAATGTGGCCAGACGACAAGTATTGGCTGCCGCTTGTTTTGGAAGGAAAGTTCGTTTACGGAAAATTCTACTTCGACGATATCTTCGGAGAAAGCCCCAAACTTCTGAAACATGAAGTCAAAACTCTCAACGAGAAAGAGCTTGAGAAAATGCTACTTCTAGGCGAGATAAGATGAGGGAGAAGATAATAGAAGAGTTAAAGTTCTGCTTAGAGCTTTGGGAAAGACAAGGCTATTGTGAGTTCGGTGGCGAAAGAAAGATTTGTGAGCAGTGTGCAGTTCCATATTTGCTGTGGAAGCTATTAACTGGAGAAGTGATCCACGAGAAAGTTGGGCTAAGAGAGTGGAAAGAAAAGGTGAAGGAGATGGAAGTTAAGAGCGAAAAAGAAAAGTGAGAACTAAGAACACAGCGACGATTTATAAGTTCCAGTGCGAGATTGAATTAAAATGAGAGTTAAAGTTGAGGAAAGGATAAGCCTGCAAATCAACAAGATAAGAGTTGGAGGAGAGCTGATAACAAAAATTAAATTAGACTTTCCAAAGGTAGTCGTGATAATTCCAGTAAAGGATAACAAGATCATCCTAGTCAGACAATACCGCTATCCGATAGACAAGGAAATACTTGAGTTACCCGCTGGTAAAGTAAAGAAAGGTGAGAGCTTGCTCAACGCTGCGAAACGCGAGTTACTCGAGGAAACAGGGTTCGTTGCGAGAAAATGGAGAAAGCTTGGGAAGTTCTATCCAACGCCTGGGTATAGCAGTGAAGAGCAACACTTCTTTCTCGCTACAAGCTTGAAATTCAGAGGAAGTAAAAGGGAGAAAGGAGAGCTGATAAGAAAAGTTGAGGCAATTGAACTGGAAAAGCTGGTTGAGATGGTAAAGAGGAATGAGATTAAGGATGGCAAAACGGTTATTGGCGT
>CAZYXF010000061.1:0-2684 GCA_964651025.1 uncultured archaeon | reverse complement strand
GAATTCGCTAGCGATTTGGATGAAGTCATAGCGGCGTGCCGTGAAAAGCTAAAAGCGATCGTAACGTCTTGCGCCCATCCAAGTGATATGAAACGAACCATTGAAATAGTAACGAAGTACAGGAACTTCGTTTTCGCTTGCATTGGTTTACATCCAGAGTACGTTGGCGAGGTTAGCGAAAGCGAGGTGGAAAACTTCATAAGCGCGATAAAGTGTAACGCATCCCATTTCGTCGCTATCGGCGAAGTTGGGCTGGATTACTATTGGATAAAAGAAGAGAACTTGAGAAAAAGGCAAGCGTTGATCTTTGAGCGCTTCATCGAGCTAGCAAAAGAGCTAAAGCTACCGCTCGTCATTCACGCTCGCGATGCCTTTAAGGAGGCGATAGAAATACTTGAAACTCACTCTTGCAAGCGCGTGCTCATGCATTTGTTTGGGGCTCGCGACTTGCTCAAGCGCGTTGTTGATAACGGGTGGTATATTTCGCTAGGTCCAATAATTCAACGGTCAAAAAAACACAGAAAAATAGCTCGCGATTGTCCGCTTGAAAACATCTTAACAGAAACTGATTCACCTTGGTTTGGGAACGGGAAGAGGGGAACGCCTTTAAACGTGATAAAAGTCGTCGAAAAGCTCGCGGAAATCAAGAAGCTATCATTTGAAGAAGTGGCAAGCGTTACTACTAAAAACGCGATCGTGTTTTTCAACTTGCCGATTGATTAGCTCGTTTCATTGAGCTCTCCACCTTTTTTATCATGTCCCTAACGCCTTTTAGTTTGATTTGCTTTTCTACCTCTTCAAACACCTTGAGGAAGAACCTGAAAAGCGCTCTCAAATCCCTTTTCGTTATGAGGTAAAAGTCCTCGTACATTCCACCTCGCCTCTCGTAGTAAAAACTTCTAAATCTCCGCAAAAATAGCGGAGTGAAGTGCTCGTAAATTAGCTCTTCCCTCTCCCTCCTAGTTCGGGGTTTAACCCCCTTTGAAACGAAATAACAATCCAGTAGCCTCTCTAAAGCGTCGAATAGAAATATGTAAGCTCCTCTGTATCGCTTATTCCTTATCAAGAGCTCGCAGTTGCTTAAGTCACTTTTCAAAAGCTCTGCCTGCGATTTTAGCAGTCTTTTCCTTTCAACTTCAGAGAAGATGCGCTTCAAACTTCCACCTCACCCCAGAGCTTTATAGCTTCTCTTCTTATAGTTTTGCAAAGAGCGGTTCTCTTGAACTTCCTCAGGTCGCTTTTTCTCAACACAATGGCTTGAATTCTCATTCCATATCTCTCCTCAAGCCTTTGGCACCTCTCCCTAATCTCCTCTTCCTTATCAGAGATGAAGAGCAGGTCGACATCGCTTCTCGAGCCAACCTCGCCTGTCACAAGGCTTCCGAAAAGCCAGCACGCAAGCGCAAGTTTTTTCGTGCTCGCCTTCAGATCTGAGATGAGATTTCGATAGACGAACCTCATGCCCCCTAACTCTTCCCTTTCGAGTTCAAATAGGGATTTGAGAAGCAAATAAAGCCTTGATTTCCTGTTAAGCGAATAAAACTTCTCCCTCCCCTTGATCTCGACTTTTAACACACCTACTCTTTCCAACTCGCGTAGGGAACTCGCCGCAATTCCCATTCCAATTCTACATTCCATCGCAACCTCGCGAACGTTTCGCTTTACTAAAGGATAATCGAAGAAGAACCTCAATATCTTGACCTTTGACCTCGATCCTAGCACATCGTCAATCATGTACTATTTTTGGTACGATATTTAAAGAATTCCCCGTTTTTGCACCATTTTTAGTACATTATAGTTTAGGTTCCCAGAGAAACTTAAGAAGTGGAACTAGCCTTATGACTTTGCCTTTGAGCCTTATCTCGTTTCTCTCTCCGTTGTAGATCACAACCGCTTCTTTAATTCTGTACTTTCGCATGAAGTAAACCAAAGCTGAGAGTTCGCTCTTTCTTATCCTTTCCTTGCTCTTCACCTCAACTGGCAAGAGCTTTCCGTTTCTTTCAACAAGAAAATCGACCTCCCTTTCCCGCTCCCTCCAGTACTTCGTCGTTTTCAGATAAGAGCAGACGAGAGCTTCGTTTATCCTTCCAATTTCGAGATCTGGATAGAATGGAAATGCCAGTGCTGGGTGTTGTGGATATATCTTCTTTCCCTTTCTTGAGCTCGCCCTTATTGATGGCCTGAAGTTATGAAGTAACCTTATCACTTTTGCGAACTCGAGAAAAGAGATGTGCTCGCTCAGCGTTGCCTTGCTAACGCCTAACTCGCGAGCCAGCGAGGTCAGATTTAGAACGAAGCCAACGTCGTGCATGAAGAGTTCAAGCAGAGAAGCCACTAAACTTGGGTTCACTCTTTTGAAAATGGTTGGCAGATCCGCTTTAACAACCTTCTCTATCACCAGTTCCCTTATATATTCGTTCACTTTTCTTTTATCGCCCCACTTCACTATCTCTGGGAATGGTCTGCTTATGAAGTCCTCGAAGATCGCCTTTATCCTGCTTCTCCAAACCTCGAAGTTTTTTATCTCCTTGCCATAATAGAGCTCGCAAAATTCCCTTAACAAAAGAGGAGGAACTTCTATTAAGAAATATCTTCCAGCAAGGTTCTTGAGAGCTTCCCTTTCCAACATGACGCTTGCGGAGCCAGAGAGGAATAGCTTGAGGTTTGGCAGGTTGTCGTAGAGC
>CAZYXF010000060.1:0-2782 GCA_964651025.1 uncultured archaeon | reverse complement strand
AATAGCTTGTGGTCACGTTTTCGTTATCTTGCTCAAGGACGCCTATCCCATAAATGTGCTAGAGAAGCTAAAGCGCGTCGATGAGGTTTGCACGATTTACTGCGCGACTGCCAACAAACTTCAAGTTATAGTTGCGAAAACGGAGCAAGGACGTGGCTTAGCTTGCGTTATCGACGGCGAACCACCTGTTGGCATAGAAAACGAGGAAAAGAAGCGAGAGAGAAAGGAGTTCCTGAGGAAAATCGGGTATAAGTTTTAGCCAATTTGGTCGGATCTTTGGCTTTTCCTTTTCAGCAAGCTAAGTATAGTTTCGGGTGGTATTGCGCCTAGTTCTCGTACCATAATACGAGGAGAACATAATATCGATACTTCCGCGGGATATCTCTCTTTTAGTGCCTTGGGGATTAAATGTAAGCTTTCCAGCCCAAAACTCTCCCTTACCCTTTCAAGTTCGCGTTGGAAAGGCGCACGTGTCGGTACCCTCGCTTGTAACCAGGAAAGGGCTTTTGGAACCCTCTTCTCCCTTCTAGCCTCCTCAATCCTCCTGCTCTCATTTCCTAACTTTTCCTCAACGAACTCTGCTACTCTAATGTTTGATTCCACGCTAGCAAATACCCCTTGCTGTGTCATTTCAGAGAAGAAATGAAGAGGCAAAGTGGTAGCTAACCAGACGTCTTCGCTGATAGCATCTTCTAAGATAGGACAAGCTTCACGTACCTTGCGTGCTTCTTCAATCTCCGAGCTTATATATGGAAGCTCCATTATTTCCGGTGTAGTAAGGAGGTTTCTTACGTATCTTAGCCACGCTCGTCTTGTTGGTGGCAATTCTCGAGTTTTTATCCTCAATCGCCGTGCGAGGTCGCGATTCACGTGTAGCTGCTCGATTGTTTGCTGAAGCATTCTGGTTCTCCTTTCAATTTCGCTTCTTTTCCTAATTTCTGGAAACAGAAGATACGTAAGATACGCACCTAAGTTCAGTGAGCGTAACATGTAGTCACCTGGCGAAAGAATGGCCTCTTGCCAAATCCGTGGAAAAGCTGAGAGTGTTGTCTCCTTTACTATCCTCAGGCCATCTTCTATTTCCTCACTTCTATCGGTTCCGCTGTATTTTTCTTTTGTCCTTCTCCTTTTTTCCTTGTTGCGCGAGGGAAACCCGATTAATTCTTTTCTTATTCCTGTTCTTTCTCTTCTTTCCTCGCCTTTCCCCGCAGACACCTCTACCCTCGTTACTCCCGTAACCATCACCGGCATTACCACTTCTTCGAGGAATTCATCTCCATAGATGCTCTTCAACGCATCTATGTAGGGCCCTAATGAAATTACCTTTTCTCCTCTCCTTTTTTCTTCCTTCCTTTCTCCCTTTCCTCTGCCTTTGGGCCTTGCTAACAACGCCATAATAGCTGGGTGGAGTACCCGCAACCTCTTTATAGAGCCAGACCGTATTGTGTGCTCTATCCATCTCAGAGTTTCTTCATCTCCTGCTTCCTCTGCCATCGCGCGTAGGACTTCTGGGTTCCTTGGAAACATCGCACGACCACACTTCCAATTATAAAGTGTACGTGTGGAGTATCCATGCTCTTTCATTATCTCTTCCATTCTTTTCCGACCGAGAACGGATTCTAATCTCCTTACAATCCTGCTCAATCTAGTTGTTGTGGGTAGAGTTGGTCCTCTTTCAACGAATAACTGCCTTCTGTCTTCCCGATATTGTGGTGATCGCGCCCACAGCGCTACTAAAACTTCTTCAAATGAGAGGTCGCTAGAAGGCTTACGCATGAGCACAACGTCTCCTCGCTGCAATTCAAATGGAAAGTTATATCTCACCTCATCTCTCTCAATGTCTACTGTGGCAACCTGGTAATTTGATGGCAGTATAAACGTGCCGCCTGACGTTCTAACGCTATAACGAGGCATAAATTATGTTAAATAGTTGTCAGCTTAAATTAATTGTTACGTGTAAGTTATGACTATCAGGATTGAATAAGGATTGGGAAAGAAGTTAATAATAAAGGTCAAATGAAATCTATCCCGAGGGCTTTCTCTATTTCCTTCGCGTGCTCCTTTCTGACTTTAGCTTCGGTTGCGAACAAATGCGCGCCCTCAACGCCAGTGGCTATCAGCATCGCCCTTATGGTGTCGCCGAGTTCGCGATCTATCCTTGCGCCCCAGATTATCTTGGCATCTGGCGACAAGCGAGAGCTAACTGCTTCTACTATTTGCTGGCACTCCTTTATCGTCATGTCCGGGCCGCCGCAAACTTGAATCAGAGCTCCTGTTGCGTTGTCAATTGTGACGTCGAGCAATGGGTTGTTCATCGCCCTTTCTATCGCCTCTTGCGCTCGATTTTCAGTGTCGCTATCTCCCATCCCTATCATAGCCAGCCCGCCATCCTTCATCACAGCCCTTATATCAGCGAAATCACGATTGACTAAACCCGGCTTTGTCACTATTTCTGTTATTCCCTTTACTGCATTCGCTAATATCTCGTCGCAAACCCGAAAAGCGGTCGTTATGCTAACATCTGGCACAACCTCAAGCAGCTTGTCGTTTTGAATCACTATGAGCGTGTCAACGACTTGCGACAATCGCTCCAGACCTTGCATCGCGTTTCTCCTTCTAACGTTACCCTCCATGGAAAACGGCAAGGTAACCACACCAACGGTTAAAATCCCGAGCTTCTTGGCTATGTCAGCGATTATTGGCGATGCTCCTGTTCCAGTCCCGCCCCCTAAGCCGCAGGTTATGAAGACCATGTCGACGTCGCGAAGCAGCTCTTTAAGCT
>CAZYXF010000059.1:0-2820 GCA_964651025.1 uncultured archaeon | reverse complement strand
TGTACTCCTTCGTAACTCCAAGAACGAACTCGCCAGGGTGAATTATGAAGGGCTCACCATCATTAACGTGAACCAGCTCTGTTAGCTCAACTATTCCATCTTTGCTCGGGTCTATATGCGATTTATATGAGATGCGAAAGATTCGAAACTCGTTGCCAAGTCTTAAATCTATGCCAACTGGCATCAGCTGTTTTTCCAGATCAACGGGCTCTATCACTATTTTACCTTCCTCAATCAGCTTTCTCACATCGCGATCGCTCAGCACTACCATTATCCGCTAACGGAGAAATTCTTTTTATTGTTTGTCTTATGAAATTTTTGCTTGGCAGCCTCACCTTTTTAACCTTTCATAAGAACTGCGAGATTAAAGTAAAAACCAGAATAAAAAGTGTGAAAGGCGCTAACCCTCGCTGACCAGCTCTTCCACTAGCTCATAAACGTCCTCGTAAATGTTCATGCTCGAGCAGAAGTGGTTATAGCTTCCAACTTCGCAGTTGAGTTGCGATGCCATGTAGCGTTGCAGTTCTGTCATTGCAAAGGCATTGAGCGGAAAGGCGTTGTACAGATCGTTTGTCTTCATCACGACGAACAAGTGAAGCTTTCCCTCTATCAGCTGTGGCTGTATGTAAGCTATGCATGGTGAGCTCGTTTTCTCGCGCTTTGGCCCGAATTTTATCGAGTCCCTAGCTACGATCCAAGTCGTTAGCACTATGCTTCTTCTTGTTGGGTCGCGTTTCAGCGTGTCTATCGCCAGCTTCACTTGATCGTAAGTCCTAACTATGCATTTCCCACCGCAGAGCTTTTGCTTTACTTCCTCAAGCTCATGCTCCTCGACTATGTTTGGCCAGTCAGCTCGAACTTGGCAGTCTGGATAGAAGCGAAGCCTCGCGAAATAAGTGTAGTCAAAGCTGTTCTCCTTTTCCTTATCTCCCATCCCATGTATCACGTTTTTCGCGTACTCCTCAGCCTGCCCTTTTTGAACAGGAGCCTTGTCGTGAATCCTTGGCTCTGCCAAAGCGTTGCTAACGTGAATGAAAACCGGAGCTTCCTTTTGTTTACATTGGTAATCCGGGGCTTGGATAAATCGCTCAACTCCATTTTTCATCACTTCTTTCAACGCTTGTACCCATGCATTTGCTAGGTTATCAGCAACCACGAATATCGGCTTATAGGCCATGCTTCGTTAGAGCAAGTGTTCTTTTATTTTTTGCTAGTCTACCGTGCTTCGCGGGTTGTACATGCTGACGCTTTGAAGAAAGGCTACGCACACCCTCTTCAAATCCCAAGCACAGTCCAAATCACTTTCATGCGCGACACAAAATGTGGGAGAGAGTTTAACTTCTCTACGATATGGACACTTTTCATTGCAATAACTACAACATCTTTCATGGATTGATAGAACTTCATTAACATCATCAGCGGCAATAGCTTTTCTTAGCTCCTCTCTCAATTCTTCTAATTCCTCAACTTTCTTCCTATCCACCATGAGAGCGTTAAGAGTTTAGCATTAAGCTTGCACGCCATGAAAAAGAACGATTGACGATCCTACTTCCTTTGGGCTGCCATGAAGGTCAATATGAACGTCATGTAAGCCACGAAAGCTATTAGACTGAAGATAGCCACCCCACTCTCTATAAATGCTCCAACGAAAATTGAGAACTCGCCAACAGCGAGCAGGGTAAGCGAATCGAGAAGGATAGCCTTCTTCGCTGCTAAGTCGCTTGCCTTGACCCGAGCACTCGCACCCAGTATACCACCTGCTAAACCTGCGAAGAAATAGCCAAGTAGCTCTGGTATTCCGTGCAACGCTATCGAGGCCAGGCTTTTAGATAGCGCGAGCGTTAGTTGCAAGAGCTCCTTTTTTCCAGCAAGTGCAGCTAATCCAGCATAAGTCGCTATTATGCTCGCATTCCAAGTCAAAATGAAAATCGCTCCACTTCCAAATAAAAAGCTCATGAGAAATGTGGTGAGTAAAACTAGTGTGTTGTTAGCGAAGATTATCCTCGCGAGGTCAAATGAAACGAAGCTGCCAGTTGATATGCTCGCTATCCTCCTTATCTCGCTTAATTGCTTTGCGAACAAGTAGTCGCGAATTGCTTGCGGAGAAAAAACGAAGGTGAAGTAATAAGCCACTATTGTAGCCAGAAAAGAGGTGCAGTAGATTCGAAGAGCTGGTGCATGCCTTGATAATAAACCAGATTTTTCATGAGCTATCTTGACTTCTTCCCATTCAAAGAGCTTTAGGAATAGCGGTGTTAAAAAAAGTGTGAGAAAGGCGCAAGAGAGGACAGAGCTGTAGTCGTAGAACAAGGCTATTGAGATCGCGATCGCGACTAGCGTTAGCAAAATAACGACGGCGAAGAGCGTTAAAGGAGACTTTAAAGCGGTCTTCAGGTCAATGAGGTATTCTAGCATGATGAATTAATCTCGCGGGTTTTATGTTTGTTACTATTCGCTGTTTTATCTCTCCCACTTCGCTGCGTTTACGCTCGCTGATATCATGAGCAAGGTGGCGAAGAGATAAATAGCGAAGGCTATTAGGAGCGATATAACAAAACTTGCTGGCGATGCTGCCTCCTCGTAACTTAAATTTCCTGCTACCACACTCGCGACTAGGAAGAAGAGACTCGCCAATATCCACAGGCCATGGACGTAAAAGTCAAAACGCACGCGCTCCATGTATTTACTGCTAGATGGTTAAATTTAAAAATGAAGAGAAGTTGCGTTTTTCAATTTTTCCGTCATTCATTTCCATGCCATGGCCTCCTCTGCCAGGTCGCTATGTGGTTGGCGATGAGAAATGCAACGTTGCTATTTGCA
>CAZYXF010000058.1:0-3091 GCA_964651025.1 uncultured archaeon | reverse complement strand
CATGATTTCACGGCTTTTCAAACAATATAACGCCTTCTCTTAGCACGCCGATTTTTCTCCTTCTCGGAGTTGTCGCGATGCGCTTATTGCCAACTATTATCCTTTTCACCTTAAAACCAACGAACTCGCACAATGCTGCGACATTTCCAAGCACATCTACAACGCGCTGTTTAGCTATGCCATCGCTCAAAACCATCGCGAGCCTTGCTTTTGACTTGCAAACCCTGTAAAGCTCTTGAAGCACCTTTAGCATGTCCTGGAAGTAGGGCAGAGCTTCTAAAGGCAAATCACTTTCTATAACCTCTTTCAGTTTTGCTGGCTCGCGTTCTTGGGCTTCGTGCTCTCTCACGCTGAAATAGGAGCGCAAGGGCGGAAGTGGAGCATAGTCCTTTAAAAACAGCTCGTGCTCGAGCTCATAGACCTTTATGTATTCTATTTTGTTGAGATAGGGTGGCGAGGTTATGACGATGCTTACGGAATCGCTTTCCAATCTCAGCTTTCTCGCATCGCAGAAATCAACAATCACATTAGCTTTCTTCATTCTCGTCGTTTCTAAATCCCTTATCATCTTTTTCGCAACCCTTTTGAACATCTCTGTTATCGGTGGCACATGCTCCTTTCTCCTTACCTTTAAAACCGCCCCATCCTTGTAGGCAAAGCTGCACTTCATCGAAGCGTTCATCAAAGCCAAGGTGAAGAAGTCCCTGACTTTCACAAGCTCGATTTCGCTTATGGCCCTTTTTAACCTCTCTATCCCTATCAAGGTTCCCTTGAGGAAAAACTTTCTAATGAAGGGTGCGAACCTCGCTGGAACCCTGATTTTCCTCGCTTTAGACGTGATTTCGCTCAGCGCTTCTCTAAGCTCTCTTGGCTCGTAATCCCTTAGCTTAACCCTTGAGACGAAAACAGCAAGTGGCAAGACGTCGAAGCCAATCGAATCAATTCCGATTTCCTTGCAAGCCAGCAGAGTTGTACCAACTCCGCAAAATGGATCAAGCACCAAGTCTTTTCTACTTGCGTTAAATCTCCTTAGCGCCCACCTGACGAAATCCCGAGAAAACGCTTCTTTGAAGTGAAACCAGTTGTAAATGGCGTAGCTTTTGTTTGGGAGATAAGTCAAATGCTTTCCAAGCTCGAGGTTTTCAACGACTTTAAAATCGCGCTTTTTCGCTTGATTACCTTGCATGTTATCTTGAAATAGTTTAAAAACAGAAAAAGTGATGTTAGTCGAGACCTTTTTGCTCTTCGCCACGTTAGTTACGATAGCGAAGCTCAGCAGTATAGCTGTGGATAAGGTTTCTAACCTGGCGAGAAAGGCAGGGCTAACCAAGCTTGGCGTTGCAGCTCTCTTGCTCGCTCTTTTCGCCTCTTTACCAGAGATATCTATAACGCTTCCAGCAGTGTTGCTGAAACACGCGGATCTAGCATTTGGCACTATTTTAGGCTCTTCACTAACAGCTCTTCTCTTCGTCTTGGGGATTAACGTCTCTTTTTTCGGGCTTAGGGTAAGAAAGCGAGTAAAAGACGTGGTTGGCAGAGTCTTTGCCTTAACAGCGAGTTTGCTCTTGTTCGGCCTGCTCTACGGCTTTAATGACGTGTTCGGCTTCGCGTCTTTGATTGCGTTTTTCATCATATCCAAAGAGGTCTTTCTTCACAGGGAAAGAAAGGAGAAAGAAGAAGAGTTAAAATTGCTGGATTTCCTCCTACCGGTTTCTCTCCTCTTTCTCATTTTCTTGCTTGGTGATTTGGTTGTGTTACTCGCCATAAGTTTAGCAGAAAAATTAAATCTGGATGAGCTTGCGATGGCCGCAACGATAATGGCAGTTTTCTCTTCAATTCCAGACTTAATGCTATCTTTTGCTTCCATGAAAAAGGGAAAGCACGAGCTAATGCTCGGAAACGTTATTGGTGGCTTCACATTTGACATGCTCTTTCTCTTGGGAATAGCTTCTATAATCTCTCCTTTCGTGCCAGCTTTGCCCCACCAAGTTCTCTGCGGTTTCGCGACTTTTGCTTGCGTTTTGTTCACGGCTTTCTTACAAGAAAAGGAGCTAGATAGATATCACGGCGTTGTCCTGCTCTCGCTCTTTGTCCTTTACTCCTTATTCGCTTCCTTCCTCTAATCCTCGACTCTTGGCGCTAGGATGAAAGAGAGCTTCACCCTATCCTGCATCGCGAAAGTTAGCTTCATTGGATAGTTTGTATCGAAGGCGAGCGTCGCTATATCAGCGATCTTGCTCGCTTTAAGCATCTTCTTCAAGTACTCTATCGAATATCTAGCTCTCGCTTCCTTGCCTGTGTTTATCCTAACCGCATCGCTGTCTTTGGTTAGTTCTGCTTCGACAACGCTTGAATCGCCCTCTGCCTTTATCACGAGCTTTTGTGGCGAGAGCTCAAAGACTAGCGAGTCGGCAACAAGCTCTGCGTCGCGAACGCAATCTTGGAGAACGTCACTCCTTATATCGACGCTCGCTGGGAAGTTGAGCTTCTCTATTCCCGGCGGGACTTCAGCGTGTATTTCTATGAGTGGGAGCTTGAACCTTCGAGTAGAAACGCCTTTTAACACAAGCGTTAGATAGCTCTCTTCGAGCTGCATTATAAGCACGTCATCCTTTCTAGCTCGCTTTAGCACTTTCAAAAAGGGTTGCAAGCTTATTCCAATTGTGGCATCGCTCTCGTAATTGTATTCCCTGAAGTTCTCGCTGCTGAAGTAAAAATCTACAACCGCAACTACCGCGCGATCTGCTGCTAGCAAGTGAATCCCATCTTTTCTCACCTTGAATTCAGCCTCGTCTATGAGCTCTGAAATCGTTGCGACACAATCCTCGAGCAAGGATATGTCATCTAAGATCGCGGTAAACATCTTTCCACTTGATTAGTTAAATCCAAAATCTTTTTATAAGTCTCCTCATCAACGTTGAAGCGTTGGATTAAGTCTGCGTTCATGCAGAGCTCGCCAGCAACGCGAAACGCTGTTCCGAAAACGCGAACTTTATCGCCTGCCTTTATCCCTTCAACAGCGCTTTTGTTTCTCAGGGTTTCGAGGAAAACCGTCAGCTTCCCTGTTCCATCATCTAGAACGAGCATGTTC
>CAZYXF010000057.1:0-3146 GCA_964651025.1 uncultured archaeon | reverse complement strand
CCATTAGGACCACAGCTCGCCATGCTCAAGCTAAACGTTGGCGAAGTTATCAAGGCGATTAACGAAGCTACAAAGGAGTTCAAGGGGCTGAAAGTCCCGGTTGAAATTCATGTGGACGAAACGACAAAGAAATTCGAGATAAAGGTTGGTACACCACCAACTTCACAGCTAATAAAAAAGGAGCTTGGTGTGGAGAAATTAGCTGGTCTTGGAAGCGGCGAACCTGGGAAAAAGCCAGAGCCAGTTGGGAGCTTGACAATGGAGCAAGTTGTGAAAATCGCAAAAATAAAGTCTCGGGATTTGGCAGGTGATTTTAAAGCAAAGGTGAAGCAAGTACTTGGCACTTGCTTGAGCTGTGGCGTTCTCGTTGAGAACCGCGATCCAAGGGAGCTGCAAAAAGAAGTCGAAGAAGGTAAATGGGACGAGTTGATAGAGAAGTTCGAGTCGGATTAAAAAACTCATGCGCAGACAAACTCATGCGTAAAATAGAAGAGCTCATAAAACAGCTCGGCCTTCGACCAAGCGATTGCGCTTACCACACCTGGCGCAAAATCAAAGACGAGAAAACGGGCAAAGAAGGTGAGATTCGGGTTCTCGTTGTGAAGGGCAGCGAAAGTGCTCACGTTGAGTATCGTTGTCCAGCTTGTGGTCATGAAAGCTATCTAACAAAGCCTTGGCGTCGCCCATTCAGCGTGCGCTGTGAGAAGTGCAATTATCTGATTCGCGTTCCAAGACTAAGAGACGAGATAAAAAGGAAAAGGAGAAGCGGGCGAAGTTGAATAAAAACTCCTTCGCTAAAGCAAAATTCTTTAACCTTTTAAATTTATCGCATCATATATAATCACGTGAATTTTTGGTGATCACGTGGCGAGGAAAGCGAAAAGGAAGAAGAAATACCCAATTGTCCATGTTGAGAACGTTGTCGCGAGCGTTAGCTTGAACAAGCAAATACCACTCGAGCGCTTACTAGAGATCTTGGAAACGAGCGAATACGAACCTGAGCAGTTTCCTGGGCTCGTATTTAGGCTTGATAAGCCAAGAGTGGCGAGCTTGATATTTCGCTCTGGGAAGATAATCTGCGTTGGTGCGAGGAGCGTTAAAGAAGCGAAAGAAGCCATTCGCGAGGTTGTGAGACGAGTCAAAAAGGTTGGGATTAGGGTGAATGAAAAGAAATTAAAAGTCAAGATAGAGAACATAGTCGCTGCGATTGAGCTGGGCTATGAGCTAAACCTTGACGCTCTCGCCTTCGCCCTCGAGAACAGCGAATACGAGCCAGAGCAGTTTCCTGGGCTTGTCTATCGAATCGAAGACCCGCCAGTAGCGTTTCTGCTCTTTTCGAGCGGTCGCGTGATTTGCGCTGGCTCTAGAAGCATTGCTGAAATGAAGCGCGCGATATCTATATTGGAGAAGCGATTAAAAAGCGTTGGAAGGCGCTAACTTTTTCCTTTTATTTTCGTCATTTGTCGAAGAAAAAGCCTTTTTTATCGCTCTCGGGAAAGGAAATTCAGGTGCCAAGATGTTCGGCACCGGCATAGATACCGCAATAGGGATCTTGATAGCGATAACATTGGCACACTACACAGGGTTGACGAAGAAGATAGAGAAAGCCTTTACATGGATAGGCGCTGGTGCAGTGAGCTTCTTGCTAGCTGGCGTTCTAGAAGTCGCTCCCTTGGTTAAGGATTGGATAACAGCAAATGGAATAAACTACGGCTTTGCGTTGTTCGGAGTAATAGGAGCCATACTAGTGTTCTTCGGAGCGATATACGCGATGTATCAAATGCTGGTTGAGTGAAGGAAATAGCGAACTTTAGCTTCTTTTATTTTTCCTTTTACATTCTCTCATGGAGCTCACGGAATGGGCTGGAAGAAATGCAGGGAAGGTAATTCTCTTTGGCATATTCATGCTTTGCATACTCATGCTCCTCTGGCTTTTCCATGGCGGGCTTAAGGTTGTAATGGTCAGGGTGTAGCAATGAAGAGCAGCATCAGCTCGCAAATGCTTGTGCTGGTGATAGTTTTAACCGCGGTTATAGCGTTTGTCGTGGCCTTTTGCCTAACCTCGACTCTTGGCTCTGGGATATCGCAGTTCTTGAGGCAATAACATGCGGACATTCATAGTTTCGATTCCGTTTTTCGTCAAAATAGTCGCGCTTGTTTTAGTCTTCGTTTTCGCATTCTGGTTTCTCAACTTTATTTCTGGGCAAAAAATAGTGAACCTCATGCTAAAGGCTGTCTCCTTCATAGGAGAGGGATTTATAAACTGGTTGGTAAATGCTGCGTTTCAGCTATCCTTCGTTAGAGAGGCCGCAAGGTCTGTGATAAATAGCATAGCAAGGGCGTTTTTCGATATGCTTGGGGCTATGAAAGGGGTTGAGGTGAAGGTGGTCTAGGTGTTCAAGTGGCTCCTCGCCGTAATCATTGGAACCATTTGTTTGCTCCTGGCCTTGCAGGTTTCAAAGGTAGCGGAAAGCCAATTGGGAGTTGTGGAGTACTTCATGATAAAGGGGAAGATAAGCTTGCTCAAGGATAGGCTAAAGGAGCTTTACTTGAAATACGATCACGATCACGACCTTAGCAATGGGGCCCAGCTCGACCCATATGGGGCAAGCGTTATCTTGATGTGGGCTGCGACAGAGCTCTACATGCTCTGCGACGAGCTTAACTGGCAATTTGAAGGCTATTTTTTCGCTCCATTTGACGACGTTTTTTCAAAGTACGGCATAAACTTAACCTACCCTGTAAATTGCACGTGTCCATTGATGGTAAACGACACGTGCATTCTCGAAGGCGAGGAGCTCGAAGAATTTAGAAGGTTTTGCAATCAAAGCAGGCTCTGCGAGGGAAATGTCTACGCATATGGCGACAGATATGAGGAGGGGCAAGAGGCCTATGAAACCTGTATGAACACTTGGAGGTTTAACAAAACAAGGGTGCTTGACGTTTGGACGCTCGCAACGTATGGCGTTAAGTTCAACAAGGAGCTGAGAGCGTGGTTTCTTGGGCTGGACCTTTGTGGAAGACCTTATACATCGGAGCCCGCCGCTAGTTGTAGTGGTGTCGGTCTACTAGAACCCTCCTATCGAATGGAATGTTTTGTCTCTACACGTTATCCCGGTGGTGCTTATTGTGAAGCTGCCCTTTAT
>CAZYXF010000056.1:1523-3257 GCA_964651025.1 uncultured archaeon | reverse complement strand
CACAGCCCTTGGGGCACTTGCAACAGCGTGCACCCTTCTCTCATGGCTCTTCACGCTTTTCATAGGAAGGTTAACAGACTTGAAGCGCGTGCTCTTGCTAAGGGCTGGTGCTGTGTTAACTTCTTTTGCTTGGTTGGTTAAGTCAGCTGTGAGAAGCGCCTTTCAGGTTTTCTTTGTCGACTCATTTTACAAAGCGTCAAGGACGATGCTAATGATCCCATTTAACGCAGTTTATTACGATTGGTGCGAAAAGGACGTTCTAACCTTGCTCGCAACCAGGGAAATAGTTATCCAGCTTGGAAGAGTTGTATTTCTTTCCTTCTTACTCCTTAGACCAAACGTAATCCTTGCGTTTTTCTCGGGAGCCTTAGCTTCGCTTGGCGTGCTTTTCTTCGCGAGTTAACGTGGAAGTTTTAAATCGCTAGCTTGCATATTATTAGCAGCGGGGTAGGGCAGCCTGGAGTGCCCGCCGGGCCCATAACCCGGACGAACTCGGTTCACACAAACCGAGTTCGGGGGAAAGGTCGGTGGTTCAAATCCACCCCCCGCTATTTTCTTTTTGTTCTTGACGATTCTATTATGGCTGTAATCTTCTACCATAAAAGAAGTAGAGCAATTCGCGATTTTGTTCTTCACGTCATAAAAGAGTTTGAGAAAGACCTGCAACCTCCTGTCCTGATAAAACCAAACATCGTTTCTTTTGAACCATATCCAACTACAACCCACCCAAAAGTTCTGGAATGCGTAATAAAAGCTTTATTCCAGCTCGGTTTTAAGAAGAGTGAAATATTGGTTGGCGACGCCTCTGCCCCTGACAGCAAGTTCGCAGCAAAGGAGCACGAGCTAGCAAGTGTGAGCAAAAAGTTTGGAGTGAGATTTGTGGATTTTGTAGATTATAAATTCGTTAGGAAAAGTGCATTGGGGCTGCGCTTTAAAGTCTCGAGATTCCTTTTAGATGCCGGGAGCATAATATCTTTGCCTGTGTTGAAAACGCATGCGTGGGTTGGCATAACAGGCGCGCTGAAGAACATGTTCGGTTTCTTGGACGAAGATTCGAGAATTAAGGCGCATAGAAAGGGCAATGTAGGTAAGATCATAGTCGCTATAAACTTGATTCGCAGGCCAACGCTTAGCATCGTTGACCATCGCTTAACGCTTGTAAAAGCTCAAGAGGTTAGACACGGCGGGGTTAAAAGGCGTGGCTTTGGGATTTTTGCTAGTTTAGATCCAGTTGCTTTGGATTGGCTTGGGCTAAAGTTGCAAAGGAAAGTAGATAAAAACGTAGAGCGCATGCGAGCCAATAAGCTCGACAACCTTTATTACGATTACATCAAGCTAGCGCACGAGCTTGGCGTAGGTAGCTTGAACTACGAGTTAGTTGAGTTTTGAATTTCGCCTGTTGACGAACCTTTGTTTGTGGCGAACTAAAAATTAAGCGTTGTTCTTGTTGATGAGCAAAGCAGAGTTGGAGAGAAGAAAGCTCAGAGAGATGAGCAGACTTCTGTTGGGATACGAAACAGAGAATAGAGAAGAGATAGAATATCGGCTGGAGAATCCCCTTCCAGTTGGTGAGGAATGGGGAGTCGTAAGGGTAGCTAAGGAAATGCTAAACAAGAAATACGAAAATGAGATGGAATTGGAGAGGGATTTGAAGAGGTTAAAGAGCGCCATTTTGTGGGCTTTATGGGACTAATTTTCTCTTTTCCTTTTTCCATTTAGTCATGGAGGTCTTCG
>CAZYXF010000056.1:0-1423 GCA_964651025.1 uncultured archaeon | reverse complement strand
TTCGTTTAAAAACTTTTGTATTACGACTTGATAATGAAGACAGAAGAGATAATAAAATTCCTCTCGCCTCCTGATCTTCTGGAAGTATTCGAAACTGTTGGTACAGAAAGGGAATTGAAAGCTTGTATTGCTATTGGCTTGGATGCTGTGTTAAATAACTCCTCCCATAATGTTCTTCTTACAGGACCTCCTGGGGGAGGAAAGACAACGTTCTCAAAATCTGTTGGAAAGAAATTGGTCGAGGTTGGAGTCAGATGCTCAGCCGTGGTAGTACCAACGAATGCGTTCTTGAGAGTTGGAATTGATAAAATGGTAACCGAATTGCCGAAAATTGAAAGACTTGCTAAAAGATATGATGCGTCTATTATCGTTTGGGATGAGTTAGACACAGTAAGCACAAATAGGTTTACAAAAAACCCTAGTTTCATCGCTGTTACTGGAGCCATGATGCATCAATTCGGTTGGGGATTACCCAGAACTGTGAACATGGCTCTTGCTAACTATCCAGAAAACCTTGATATAGCAATACAGAGCAGGATAGAGGCTGTGTTCTACATCGGATTACCAAATGAAACTGATATTGCTAAGATCTTAGGGTACTATAAAATACCAAACCCCGAAAGTGTAAGCGCTCTTCTCTTTGAATTGGCCGAAGATTGCGGCGGGAGAATAACAAAAAGGTCTGTGGGATACGCTTGCAATGTTGTGAGCGAGCGTTACGATGATCCAGAAGAGATGGCAAAGGCGTTGTTTGCTAATATGCCACTTTTAGACGAAGATTCCGTAAGAGAGTACGAGAGACTTCATGCAGGTTATAAGAGACGTTCAGAGATAACGACAGATTACTGGGCAAGTAAGTTACCAAAGTTGCAGGAAGAATTAGAAGGTAGGAAAGCTGGATAAGACTTCCTGATTTGTGTTTAAGAAATCAGGAAGGATTAAAGCAAGTATCTGCACGACTTTATTATGGAAGTCTTCGACGCGATTTTAACTAGACGTTCGATTAGGAAGTTCAGAAAAGACAAGGAAGTTGACGACGAAACTCTAAGGAAAATATTAACTGCTGCGATACATGCCCCTTCTTCCGGAAACCTGCAGAACTGGGAGTTCATAGTAGTTCGAGATAAAAAGAAAAAGAGAGCTCTGGCAAGGGCTGCACTTGGACAGAGCTTCATTGAAGAGGCGAGCGTTGTAATAGTTGCTTGCTCGAACCAAAGGAGAATAGCTTACTATGGCGATCGTGGTCGAAAGCTATACGCTATTCAAAACGTCGCAGCCGCTGTTCAGAACATGCTCTTAGCAGCTCATGCCCTAGGGATTGGAAGCTGTTGGGTTGGAGCGTTTGATGAAAGCGAGGTTGCTAGGATTTTGAACTTGCCCTCGTATGTTGTGCCACAAGCTATAATAGCGCTTGGCTATCCAG
>CAZYXF010000055.1:0-3268 GCA_964651025.1 uncultured archaeon | reverse complement strand
AGGACGATGAGAGTTAGGGAATTCGCCTTGCAGCTTGGAAGTAGCGCTTACGTTCTTGGTTACGTTGGTGATAACCCATTTGTCAAGGAAACCTGGGCGAGAAATAGCTACGAGGACCTGATGGTTCAGAAGGGCAAGTACGAGCGAGTTTTCTTGATCTCTGACAAAAAGGAAAAGGCTTTGTTGAGGGCTTTAAAGCTCAGGTTTCTTCTTTGCTTCCTCGTTGGCTTAATTTTCTCTACTCTCGGTTTCGCCTTTTTATTGGCATGAAGTAAATTAATCGATGTTGCACGTGCTTTTATTTGCTTTGGCTTTGGTCGCGATTGGAGTAGCGGTTTACTTTCTGATAATCTACAACCAGTTCATAAGGTTGCAAAAGGAAATAGAGAAAGCGAGAGCCAACATAGACGTGATCTTAAAGCAAAGACATGACGAGCTCGGAAAGCTGATAGAGGTTTGCAAGGGCTACATGAAGTACGAGCGTTCAGTCCTTGAAAGGCTAACGAATCTTAGAATGGCGTGGGCAAGAGCTAAAACCTGGGAGAAGAAGCTCGAGATATCAAACGAGATCTCGCGAG
The DNA here is from genome assembly GCA_964651025.1 of uncultured archaeon. Lineage (GTDB taxonomy): Archaea > Aenigmatarchaeota > Aenigmatarchaeia > GW2011-AR5 > JAHLMP01 > CAZUUD01. Next base: position 2,690 of record CAZYXF010000055.1, on the reverse strand, counting down.
CATTGAAAACGCTTTTCGCTCTCGCCGAGAGATACCCGAGGCTAAAGGCTGTCAAGACCTTCTCTCACCTTCAATCTAGAATCTCTGGACTGGAGACAGAGCTAGCAGATAGAAGAGAGTATTACAACGACGTCGTCACTTCCTTCAACGCAAAGCTTGAGTACTTCCCAGACAAGTTGATAGCGAAGTTGCTCAAGCTAAGGCCAAGAAAACTGCTGGAGATTCCTGAGGTTGAGAAAGAGGAGGTTAAGATTAAATTCTAAGGCTCCAACAAGACAGAATGGAAACGCTCTTCATTTTCCTCGCTTTTTCATTCCTCTTCACCTTTCTAGCTGGAAAGCTCATTGAACGATTTCGCGTCCCATGGGTTTTCGCAGCTTTGATTCTCGGCATGTTGCTCTCTCCCTTTGATTTTGCAAGAGAAATTGCTACAAGCCAAGCGTTCACATTCCTTGCGAAGCTTGGAATGTACTTCCTCCTCTTCATCATAGGGCTTGAGATGGACTTGAGAGAGATGAAAAAGGAGAGTTCCTTCATAGTCAAGGCTGCCTTCTCGATAATACTCTTCGAAACACTTTTCGGAAGCCTCTTGATTCATTTCGTCTTCGGTTATGACTGGTTAATCTCGGTCTTGGTTGCACTTTCATTCGCGACGGTTGGCGAGGCGATTTTAGTCCCCATCCTCGACGAGTTCAACGCGATCAACACGAAATTGGGAAGGGCTATTGTTGGGGTTGGGACTTTTGACGACCTGTTTGAAATAATATGCCTAATATTTGTCGCGAGCTTAGTCGGAAAGGAGCTCGGAATCTCGCCGCTGCTCATGCCAGTTTCGCTTGGCTTGCTCTTCCTGCTCATGTTCTTGATCGTGAAGCTTCACGGAAAGGAAATAAAATTCGAATTCCCAACCATAGGAACGACGTTTCTGTTTGCGGTCTTCATCTTATTGCTTTTCATTGGAATTGGCGAGCTTGGAGATGCCGCACCTCTTGCAGCGTTGCTCGCTGGTATTAGCCTGCGGAGCTTTCTCCCCGCGAAAAAGCTCAAGCTCGTTGAGAGCGAGATAAAAGCGGTCTGCTACGGAATGTTCGCCCCGATTTTCTTCCTCTGGGTTGGAATGACTATAGACGCTAACTATCTCTTCCTTAATTTACCGCTCGTCTTGCTCGTTGTTCTCGTTTCAAAGCTAACAAAGCTCTTCGCGAGCTATCTGGTTGCGAGAAGCGAGCTAGGAACTCTTGGCTCTCTTTTGCTTGGACTTGGGCTATCGATTCGGTTCAGCACGAGCATAGTGATAGTCAAGCTCCTTTTCGAGAGCGGGCTCATAAGCTCAGATCTCTATTCCGTTATCGTCGCCTCAAGCGTTGTTTTTAAGTTCTTGATACCATTGATTTTTGCCAATTTGTTGAGGAAATACACAAGCTCGCTTTAACGAGCTCAACTCTCGTTTACTCTTCCCAACTCCTTTTTTGCCCTTTCCAAAAGCTCTTCCTTCTTTCGCTGATAAAGTGCTAAATATCTAGCGACATCTCTTATGCTCCTTATCTTCCTGAAGGCTAGCCACTCCAAAAGCAGCTTTCTCCTCTCTATTTCCTTGTTTATCTCCTCCATCGGAATTCCACGCTCAATCGATATTCGATTCAGAACCCAAGAATAGCCACGATACTCTATTCTATCGCTAACAGGAACCCAGTAAAAAGCTTTTACTGCATTTGCCTTTCCAGTTTCCTTATCTATGTTTTGGATTTCCATCACTTCTTTAACGCGACGTGCACTCTTTCCATATTGCCTTGCGTGAACCATTACTATCACTATGTCGAGTGTTTCCAACAAGGCTGGTGAGAGCTCAATTGGTGGCGACTCCAATCGCTTTATAACGTCTTCTAAGCTAGCGGCGTGCATAGTGCTAAAGCTTGGGTGGCCACTTGCCATTCCCTGGAACATGACATAGGCCTCGCGACCCCTAACTTCGCCGACTATCAGATAGTCTGGATTTTGCCTAAAGCTTTCGCGAAGCAAGTCGAACATTGTTACTTCACCGACCTTTGTTCCAGTAAAGCTAGCCCTTGTAACACTCGGTATCCAGTGCTCGTGTGGCAGCATTAGCTCGCGCGTGTCTTCTATGCTCACTATTTTCGCTTCCCTTGGTATGAAGAGCGAGATAGCGTTTAGAAAGCTCGTCTTGCCAGTTCCAGTTCCACCGCATATCAAGATGTTCTTCCTGTGCTCTATGCAATACCATAGATAGGCGAGCAGGTGAGCGCTGGCTGTTTTCAACAAGATCATGTCAACTGGCGAGAATGGCTCGTGACGGAACTTTCTTATCGTAAAGGTTGGGCCTCTTGTCGTTACGTCGCTTGCAAGCGTGGCTTGAACTCGAGAGCCATCTGGTAACGTTCCGTCTAACAACGGCTCCGCATAGCTTATGTAGCGGTCGCAACGCTCCGCTAGCTTAACTACAAACTCGCGAAGCTTTTCAACGTCGTTCCAAACTATGTTGGTGCGCATGCTTCCATACTTCTGGTGGAGCACGTAAACTGGCAGGCCAACCCCATCAACGCTTATGTCCTCGATATAAGGGTCTTGCATCAGCGGCTCTATCTCGTTTAGCCCGACGAAGTCGCGATATATATAGTACATAATTCGAAGGTACTGATCCGCGCTGAGCTCAAAGCCGTATTGGTCTAGCA
>CAZYXF010000054.1:0-3284 GCA_964651025.1 uncultured archaeon | reverse complement strand
GCGGTCGTCTATTCCCGCCAATTGGGTGCTTTTGCGTGAAAGAAGAGGTATACGAAGAAAGGAGGATAGACGAAATTAGACATGACCCAAAAACAAGAACAAAATATGAAGAAGAGCTTAGAGAGGAATTAAGGACAAACGGACTACCAATACTTATAGACAGCGTTGTGCTTCCAAAAGTAGACAAAGGGGAAACGCGTGTAATAGTCAAAGGAAAACGAAGAGAAGAAGCGTCATTAAAGGAATGGAACCCTTCATATTGGTCGCAAATACGCGAAGCACACAAGCAAGCGGAACACACCTTTTACGTTTTCGCACATCCTGACTACACAACCAGCATGAAAAGGCCAAGAGATAGAGAAATAAGAGAAGCCATAATGAGCGTCTTTGGATTAGAGGAGGAAGACCTCGATAAAAGGCGCATCATAATCTGATCCTCTTTCTCATAACCCAAGCAGCGAGAAATGACAAAATGAAAAAGGAAGCTAAATTGAAATCGGGCATGGCTTCTGCGAATATTATCAGCGTTGCCTTTGTCTTGTAGATATCGCCCGTTTGCGAGTCTTCCATTTCAAACTCTATCTCATACGCTCCTGCTCTCGACGCTTGTGTTAAGTTGACCGGTATAATTAGCTGCGAGATTGGGTTAACACTCAAATCGCTCAAGTTCTTGTCCTCGACGTTCTGCCCATTAACAACAAAGCAAAGCCAGTTTATTATCGGCTGCTCTGCCTTCATGCGAAGGTCAAATCTTTTCTCCTCGTCCGTTGGGTTTTTTAGGTGAACGTGAAAGACAATTGTCGCGTTCTGGTTAAGAGCTACCCTAGCTATGTTTGGCACAGCCAAAACGCGAGGAACGCAAGATAAATAGAAGCGAATGGAAGCGCTTGATTCTATTCCACGATGATAAACGCGAAAAACGACGTCGTGAAAGCCACATGTTAGTTGCGAGGTGTTTATCAGAACTCGCCAGTTGTTCTCCGCTGTCCAACTCGCGCTTTTCAACTCGCCTCCATCCAGGCTGTAATAGCAATCGCATCTATCGCTCTCGCTTGCGAGTGGGGAGCCATCGCAGTACTTGTAAGTGAATGGTGTCGTCCAAATTCTCGTGGTTATCCTAAATTCCGCCAGATCGCCGCGCGTGTAGTTCGCGTCACACAAACCTTGCTCGCATGGCAGAACAGCTCCATAATCCAAACCTACTATCTTAACTTCTGTCTCCATCTTTATCACCTCAACTTCTATCTCATCACTTCTCTCTATCTCAACGAAACCACCGCTGTAATAATAGCGAATGGAGAGGAAGAACTCATACCTTCCTGGGTCTTCTTGCAAATCATAAGCACAGTTCCAATTGATTTCGTTCCCACTTTCCAAATTCAGAGGAGCCTCACAGGCGAGTCTTAAGTTCTGCGGAGAGAATTTCGGATAATAAAGCAAAAGAGCCTTTACATTGCTTCCACTCCAGTTTAGCGTTCCAATGTTCCTTATGGTTGCATTAAACGCAACGCTGCCCCCAATTCCGACAACGCTGTTTGAAGTGAGAGTGAAGTTTTGAATCTCGCCAGCCAAATAAAGCTCGCGTTTTACCTCGCCATCTATACCATAGCTATCGTTAACCCTGCAATGCAGCTCGTTTTCTCCAACGACCAAGTGTAAGTCTTGTAAGGAGCAGTTGAACGCTCCGTTTAAAACGCTTGTCGTGCAGTTGTTAGCTAACTCATTTAGCCAGCAAATCGCACTTCCGTTCACGAAATCGTAGTTTTCATAGACAACCCAACTCGCGTTTATGAAGAGCTCGCTTGTGTTGCCGGTTACTTCGAAGTTCATTATCGTTATGTTTCTGACCGTGAAGTTTTGCTCATCACTAACGCTCTGAAATCCATAGCTATCACTCGCCAAGATGACATAGCTTTTTGTTCCAGTTCCAAGCCACGCTACTTCAAAGGAGCAAGTGTAGTTGTTTGTTTCGACTTCTATAAGGTCGCAATACTTGTTGATGCAAACATATTCCTCACCGCTCTTTGCGACGCTTTCACAAGCCACAACAGAGCTCACGCTATCGTTTTCGTCTAACTCGCTAACTATTGCGCTTATGGTTATCTCGCCCTCGCTATCAACTGGGTCTGGGTAGTCGTTAACCTCGCTTATGTTAGGAGCGTGATTAATTATGAACCAAGCTGTTTGCGAGTCCGTGAAATCGCAGTCTTTAAAGTAAATCTCCACGTAAAGTGGCGGAGAGTACAAACTCGTGTTTATCTCAAGCTCCCATCTTTTCTCCTCTTCGTTCCAAGTTTCACTTCCAGTTACTTCAGTTTGGTTTAACATGAGCTTGACTATCTCGCAATTCTCTGGCGTGCAGTTCGCTTGCTCTCCAGTTCCGCTTGCCACATAGCTCGCGTTTATGTAAGCGTAGATGATATCTCCGTAGTTTGGGTGCGGGTCAGAGAAGTTAACGTCTATGAAAGTTATGCAAGTTGTGCAAATTCCGTCGGAACATATCTCACCCGAATCGCAAGGGTGAGCTACCCAGGTTCCGTTATCGCAACGCCATGCTTCTCTTGTCGATTTACAATCAGGTGCGAAATCTCCATGGACGTAGCTGTAGCAGCTCTCGTCACAAGTCTCGTTAGTTGAATGGGCGCAGTTTCTATAGCCGTTCGTTATTGGGGCGCACCAACAGCCGTTGTTGGCATCGTAATCACAAGCGCAGTTCTCTGGAATGCACTCCTCGCTGTTTTTGCAATCGCAGCCGTATTGCGGCTCCCATTCACATGGCTCGTGATCATAGCAAACGCAAATGGCACAATCGTGATGAACGTTAGGACAATAAAAAGTGCTGTCATCAACACAACCCTCGTACCATTCGTTATCGCAACAAGTTCCGTAGTTCCAGCACTTTTCCTCGTTGCTATATGGATCGATGCAACAAAAAGCTGCGAGAGATAAGGAAGATAGACATGAAAGGAGAAGGATAAAAGCGTAGCTCAGCGCCTCATAAGATAGGCGAAGATGAGTTCTCTCACCCATTTCCGCAAAAACCATAGAATAATAAAGCAAGCGAGTAGAATTAAAACAACTGCCAGACCAACGCTTGTGAAGAGATGGAGGGTTTCTTTTGGTATTATCTCTGGGGGTAAGGTAGTTGTAGTAGTTGTAGTTGCCCTTACGCCACCTTTCTGAAGCTCCCTAGCTCTTTTCGCTCTTTCTGCTTCCCTTTTTATCTGTTCTTCTGTCATGCCAGGGGTTATGTTAATGGCATCGTATCCGCCACCAGGGGTTTT
>CAZYXF010000053.1:0-3530 GCA_964651025.1 uncultured archaeon | reverse complement strand
GGAGAAAAGAGGAAAACACGCAAGCAGCCGCGAGTAAGAAAGCGTGAACGTGAGCGAGATAAGATGAAATCAAGATTCCTAATATTGCAGCCAGAGCTCTCGCCACGGGAAAGAGATTTCCGAGCTTTCGCAAGAGCTTTGCTCTAATCCTCCTTGGAAATTCATCCGCTTGAATAGCATCGCTTGTCGCAGCAACAAGAGTTTCGCCGAAGTTTTTAACGAACCTTGCAAGGGAAAAGGCAAGCACAGAAGTGATGAACGAATATGAAGCTATTGCAATCGATTGAAGAAGCAGGCCAAGTGAGAGCAACGGCTTTCTGCCAACCACATCTGATAACTTTCCTAACAGAAATCGAGATAGAATCAAAGCGAGGGATGCAATCGAAAATACAACGCCGACTTCTGTTGCGGAGAAACCAAGCTTTAGCATGTACATCGGCATGAAAACGAAGAGCAAGCGGTCTGCTATCATGCTGGTGAAGGTGAAAATCACGAAGAGCCAGAAGACTCGCTCGTATCTTTTCATCACTTGATTAACTTCAAGACTTTAAGAGCGATTTCAGCTTACGCTTGCATGTGGAGCAAAGCCTCAGCGGTTTAGCATCAACTTCCCAAATAGAGTTTGAAAAACGCATTACGCAGTAATTATTACAATGCTCCAACCCGATAACGTGATAGAGCTCGTGAAGTACTTCTTTTAACACTCGCTCTCTGAACAACTTCTCATTCCCTTTCTCGCCCCAGAAAGCTGGGTTTAGCCTGCAAATTGAAGCAACGCAAGCCTTTCCGCGAAGTTGTGCCAATCCAAAAACAAAGTTCATGCCTTTCACGTAAATGTCGCGCGAGGTTATAGCAACTAAGATTTCATTTGATTTTTCAAACTTTGACAGCAAGAACCGCAAGATCAACTCTGCATTGTATTGCTTTCTTTTCTCGTTGAAAGCGCTAAGTGGAATGTCATGATAACAGGTCCTTAGCTTAAGGGGCGCACACGAAACTCGCGGTAATGTTTCGATGAGAAACCCCCTTAACCTCAATGCAGTTTTATCAAGAAACAAGAGCAAGGCTGGCAAATTTTTTAGCATGAATTTTTCTTTACGCGAACAAATAACTCATGCTAGTCGAGTTGTTGCTGTTTGTGATAGCCATTCTACTTATCTACATCCTAAAGCTGCGGATGAGCATAGAGATACTAGCTAATCGAAGATTTGAGGAGCTTAAAGAGAAGCTGAGAAAGGAAATCCTTGAGAAGAGCAGGGCAGTTTTGAAAGGAAAGATTGCAGAGCAATTAGCGCCGCTTTTGCGAGATTTCAGTTATAACCCAGCTGATGCCCGCTTTTTGGGCTCACCAATAGATTACGTGATCTTTGATGGATACAGCGAGCTCAAAGACGGTATGGGAAAATCCATAAAGATAATCTTCCTTGATGTCAAAACAGGAGAATCGAGCTTAACCAAAGAGGAGAAAGCGATTAAAAAGGCTGTGGAAAAAGGAAGAGTGGAATTCAAAGTCTTGAGGATGAAATTGTGAGCGAGGTTGTAATTCGCGGATTATCAGCAAGCCCAGGAATAGCAAGGGGAAAGGTGACTATAATAAAAGATGCAAAGGATGTGGACAAAGCGGTTGAAACTGACATAGAAATACTAGTTTCCTCGTTTGTCTCACCCTCTTTGTCGCAACTCATTAAAAAAGCAAAGGCGATTGTTTTGGAAAAAGGTGGAATAACGACGCATGTAGCTGTCTTAGCAAGAGAATTCGGAATTCCTTGTGTTGTTGGCGCGAAAAACGCGACGAGCCTTTTGAAAGACGGCGACATAGTTATAGTCGATGCCAGTAAAGGGGTGGTCAAACGTGAATAAGCTGAGAATTCCAGAAAAGCACAGGAATCGCGTGGAAGGGTTGAAGAAGATAAAGAGCATGCTCGAAATGGAAAAACTTGGGTTACCACAACCTAAGACGATTTTTATCTTCGATTTTGAGGAGCAAAAAGAAGAACTTAGAGAATTCCTAAAAAACCGAAGACACGTGATGATAAGGAGCGACAAGGAAGCTGCGAGCTTTTGCCCCCACAAATTGGTTTGCCCAAGAGAAGAGGTTGAAAATTTCGTTAAGGAAATAACATCGCAAGGATATGTAGCAATAATTCACGATTTGGAATACTTACGAGACGAAGGAGGTGAGATAAGCTTTGAAAGACAAGTCTGCGGCAACGCCTTGATTTTGAAGGACAGAGTGATAGTGGAGCTTGTGAAGGGAGGCCCATTGACAAAAATGAATCGCTATGGTGAAGTCGACCAAGTCCTGATACTTGAAAGGAAAAGCGGAAGGATACTGAAAGAGAAAGGGGAAAAGTTAATCGATAAACAAAACCTTGAGAAGTTGCTTGGTTTCTTGAAAAAACTCAATACTTATGACATCCTCGAGTTTGCATTCTCAGAGAATTGGTTTTATTGCTGGCAGATAAGGCATGATGAGACAGCAAAGGCATTGGAGGGGATTGAGAACTTATAACACCTTTCTGTAGAAGAAGCAATCCATTCCAACTACTATGGGGAAGTAGGATAACCTTCTACCAATTGAACGTTCTTTCATCTTAATCCTTTCAAAACACTTTGGCATGTCGGGTTTTTTCCAAGTTATTGTCAGCTCAAGCACACCACCAGAGTTTAATACTTTCGCGGATCTCTCTAAAAACTTCTGATATGGATTGTGTTCAATAGCGTTGTTCGTGTGTAAGAAATCTGCTTTTCTAAGCCCTAAATCTAAATCGAGAAAGTCAGCGTAATGTGTTGTCGGTTCTTCCATGTCAATATCTTTGTGGGCCTCTGTCCAAGACGGAATAGTATCAACACATGGATTCAAGGTTGGAAGAGAACCGCCGTCAACTTTTTTGAGTTGAAATGCACGTTCGAAGAGGTTTGGAGGGACAAATCCTACTTCACTTTCAAGAAATTGATTAAAAGTAGTCCTTGCGAACTCTACATCATCTTCCGAGACTGGCGTTAGCGGCATATAAGAGGAAAACAACAAAGATACAGCACGACTTCGTTGTTGTAGAATTCGCGGATCATAGTTCCCACCACAGGAGGAACAGGTGAGTAGAAAAGCCCTTTGAATGTCGCGTGGCGAAAAACCTTCCTCAACCAAGTGGAGAAAATATTGCTGCATCACAATGGCAAGAGGGTCACGCTCAACGGCATGGACCTCGCTTCCTTCTCCCAGTTCGCCTTGAAAGCATGCACCGTACACTATGCTACCAACGCAAATAACTCGTCGAGCTTGTGTTTCTGTGGCCGCGACATCAACACAAAACTTTACATACTCCACCGATTGATTTGGGATGAAATAACAATCACTCAAAGTTCTATTTAACTTCACACAATCTTTCACTGCTCTTCTCAACTCTACGCGATTTTCTCTCCTCATGAGTAAGTAACAAATCAGCGCAAATTTCAAAAGTTCGAAAAGAGAAAATTATAAAGCGATGAAGAGTGAAGGCCACTTCTGAGCTATGATGAAAAGGAAGCCA
>CAZYXF010000052.1:0-3611 GCA_964651025.1 uncultured archaeon | reverse complement strand
AATCCAACAAAGCCACTCCTTTGCCCCTTACTAGCTTGCGCTTGCAATTCTTCTACAACGAATCTCGGGACTAGAATTTTACTCTCCTTTACCTTTCCTTTTTCGACTAGATCAGCGAAGTAACCGCTTATTATTATCGATGTGTCTGGAACTGCTGTTCCCTTTCGCATTAGGAAGTTGTCAATCGAATTTTTATATGCGAAGTTTTCCTTAATTGAAAGATGAACCAAGCGTTGCTCCTAATGTTAGCGAGCATAGTAGCAACGCTTGTTGCTGTTCCTTTTCTCCTTCCAACTGCTGCGAGCGATCTAACGCCGACTGGAGCACTGATAATGGGAGTAAATGAAACGGAATTTGAGAGTTATGAAATTCCAGCCATGGAAAGGGAAATCTCGGCTCCAGATAAAGTTGAGAAGGAGATAAGAACACCTTACTGGAGCTTTTGGTTTGCAATGGAAAACGCCAGCTTAAAACAAAAGTTGATAAGGTTAGACAGGGTTGTAGAATTGTTCAAGAACGCAACTCTTGCTAAGTGGAGCATAGCTTCAAACGATTGGAAGTTGCAAGTTAGAAAGGGCCCAGATTTCATAGCAGAGAACTTCTCTTGTCCGGATGGCGAGCTCAACAAGCTAATCAGAAATGGAGAGAGCGAGTTAACATGGCAAGGGTCGAGTTTTGAGCGGATAAATCAAAGCTACAACGAGGCGAAATCGCAGTTGAACAAAGACGTCATGATAATGGAGCAGGCAAAGCTCCGAATCCTTGGCCAAATTGTAGGGAATAACGTTGTGATAAACGAGTTCGAAGCAAATCCAGAAGGAAATGATACGAACAACGAGTGGATAGAGCTCTTTAACCCAACCTTCGATCAAATTGAAATAAGTGGTTATGAAATTAAAAAGCTCGTGAACGAAAACGAGACGACGCTCTTTGTTGTCCCAAGCGGCACAACTCTTGCGCCATTTGAATTTCTAGTGATAACAAATCTTGAGGCTGCACTCAACAACCATGATTTGGTTCTAGTGCTCTACGATGCTAATTCAAACGAGATTGATAGAACGCCAAGTCTAAGCGACGATCAAAACGATAATAACTGCTGGGCGAGGGTTCCAAACGGAATAGACACGAATTCAACGAGCGATTGGAAGTTTGTGGCTTGCACAAAAGGAGATTTCAACCCACTCGCCTAGCTTTCTTTAACTTCTTTCACCTCCCTTATTTTTTCTTTTGGCACAATCATCCTATCAGCTATTTTCGCGTTATTAACGCTTTCTGGATTTCCGAGCAAACTCACCTCTCTGAGAACAACAGCGTTTGGTAAATCGAGTGATAAAAGAGCGAGGTATTTGTTGGCTTCAGTTCTCACCACAACTCTTTTTCCAATGAACGAGGAAAGATTTATCGTTTTTCGCTCATGCTCTTCAACGCTTTTGCGTGTTTCCATTTCTTCCGCCTTAAGTTTTTCTACAAAACCCTCGCCGCTAACAACTTTTTCCGTCATTTCGATTTGTTTGACAAATGAACCGCGAAGCTCAAGGAGAAAAACGCATGCAACACCTGTTAAGGGAAGGGAGTAAAGCAAGAGCAAAGAGGTTTCCTTGCTAACACCAAACAAGCAAACGAGAGGCAAAAGAAAGTTGAGAAGCAGGATGCCAGCAAAAGCTCCAATCACATATCGCTCCAGCTTCTCTTTCATGTCACATCCTCTCAAGTGCTACTATGCCTAGGATGGAGAAAATCGTTTTTAGTACAGTTGCAACAGCCTTAACTATGGCTAGTCTGAACTTCATAGTTTTCTCATCTCCTGCTCCTATAACTGGGCAAGCATTGTAAAACTCGTTGAACAAGGTAGCGAGCTTGAAAGCGTAGTCACAAAGATAGTGCAACCTAAGCTCTTTGTGACATTTTTTCACAACTTCTGGGAACTCTAGCAGCTTCGCAAGCAACCTCTTTTCATGCTGGTTAATCTCCTTTGCCTCAAAACCAACATCGATGTTTTTCTCTTTTGCCTTTCTCATTATTCCGCAGCACCTCGTGTAAGCGTACTGCAAATAAGGCGCAGAATTACCTTCCAATCTCAAAGCTTCGTCCACGTCAAATATGAGCAATCGTTCAGGAGATATGCGAAGCAAGCCGTAGCGAAGCGCTGAGATAGCTATGGCCTCTGCGGTTTTGTTTATAAACTCCTCGCTTTCGCTCGGGTTTCTCTTCTTCGTCTCCTCTCTTGCCCTTTCAACCAAGGCTTGAAGCAATGTATCAGCGTTGACGAACCAACCTTTTCTGCCAGACATGTGAACGAATTGCTTGGTTTCATCAAACTCTATCCCAAGCTTTCTCGCAGTTTCTCTGCTAAGAGAGACAACTTCGTAAGCGTAATGAACGTAATCGATTTCCCCTCCAGCTATCAGTTTCAAAGCGGTCTTCACAACGCTTTGCTCATAGCTCTGCCTTACATCTATCACGTTTATCGATGTATCAACGTTATTAAACTTCGGGTGAGTTTTTGCTCCATCTTCGCTCGTAGTCTCCCACAAAATCTTTCCATTTGGTTGTTTCACGAACTCCTTGTAAGAGAAATCAAAGTCTATTAGTCCATGCTTCCACAAAGCATAAGCGGTATCGCTTGCCGCATAAACTTTGGTTCCATCGCTTCTCACAAAGACTTTATCAGCGTCTTTCAATCCCCTGAACTCTGGAAGGTCGGAGAGTTTTAACAACCAACATCCAGCTTTCTTCCCACTCTCAGCTTTGTAGAGAAGGCCGCGACTTCTTAACCAGTTAAAAACTTTATCCCAGAGCTTTGAGTAAATTACGTCGGTTTCTCTTATCAAGACGTCATAAAATATTCCAAGCCTCCAAAGAGTTTGCAGCTGTGCTTTCACAACCTCACTTGCAATTTTTCGGTTGAACTTCGCTATATCGCTATCTTTGTCCTCAATCTCCTTAACTATCTCTTTCTTTTTCTCGAGGAGCTCTGGCCTCTCTTTGTAAAGCCTGTTGACCTTGACGTAAACCTCATCACCACAATAAACATCGAACTTCACGTTGCTTTTCTTGAGTGGAAATCCAAGCACCTTAAAGCCAATTATCAAATCTGCCATTTGGGAGCCAGCATCGTTAATGTAGTTTGCGACTATCACTTCATGTCCGCACCACCTCAAAAACCTAGCAAGAGAATCGCCAAGGCAAGCATTTCTTGCGTGACCGATGTGTATCGCTTTGTTTGGGTTGACGCTTGTGTGCTCAATCATTATTCTTCTTTTTTCCACTTTTGGCTTTCCATAGCTTTCACGAAGTTCCAAGATTTCTTTTAGCAACTTCTTACCAACAACTTTCCAATCAAAGAAAAAGTTGAGGTATCCGTTTCTTGCCTCGACCTTTGCTATTCCAGAACCTTCTGGGAATTTCAGTTTCTTTGCCGTCTCACTCGCAATTTCTTCTGGTGACTTCTTCAACTCCTTTGCCAAAAGGAAGCAGACATTCGTCGCAAGATCTCCAAACTCTTCAACTGGTGGTTTTTCGAACTCTACGTTTCTAACTCCATACGCTTCCCTTAACGCATTTTCAATCGACCGTTTTAATTCTTGAAGATGGCTCATATGAAAAAGTTT
>CAZYXF010000051.1:0-3612 GCA_964651025.1 uncultured archaeon | reverse complement strand
TTGAACTTGCCCTCGTATGTTGTGCCACAAGCTATAATAGCGCTTGGCTATCCAGCTGAGAAGCCAAGAAAGCCGGCTCGCTTTGAGCTTCACGAAATCGTTCACGAGGAAAGCTATGGGAATTACTGGAGCTAAAAGACTTTAGTCAGTTAATGAAAAAGCGAAAATCAGAAAGGAAAAGTTGGAAAAGTTCGCCTGCTACCTCTTCCTTCTCCTTTTTTTCACTTTCGCTGGAACGTATTGCATCGCTAGTGTTGCTATCGCATCTTTCAATCCAAGCCCAAGAGCTATGGCAAAGCCAAGACCAATAGAGCCTATTATCACTAGCAATATCGCGTTAACCAAAGTCGCTGGTATCCCTAGCATTGGTAGCGCCATCGCAATCGCTACGTACATTATGAAGAAGAACGTGAGTTTTGCTATCAGGTCCGCGTAAAGAGTTTCCGTTCGTTTCATTTGGTTCTTCACGTATTCGCCGAGGGCGTAGCCAACTACTATTATTATCGTAGCCCCTACAACGCGAGGTATGAAAGCGTTTATTTCTCGCATCCACGCAGCAAGTGTTGGTATTCCTAGAACTTCCTCGCTAAGAGCTGCGGATATGAACGCTAAGTAAACCCACCATCTTGCTATGGTCGAGAATATGTCTGCCAGGTTCACCGGCAATTTCCTTCCTTCTGTTAAATACCGCTCGATTTTCGCCCTCTTTATTATCTCGTGTACTATCCTTCCTATCACTTTTCCTACTACCAGACCTATCAGCAAGAGTATTATCGCTGAAATCACGTTGGGTATGTAGTTCGCAACGCTGGTCGCGAAGTTCGCTAAGATGGTTGCGATTGGATACTCCGCCACGCTAACACCTGATTAAGAGTTCTCTTCGTGGTTTAAAAGATGAGGTTAGCACCATTCTGTAATGAAGTGATTTCAATCACGCCCAGGGTGGGATTCGAACCCACACGGGTCTTGCGACCCACCAGCTCTCCAGGCTGGCGCCATACCAACTAGGCGACCTGGGCAATATAAAATAGGGAGAAAAGTTGAAATTTTTGATGTTTTGCCTTTTTCTTTTGAGAAGAGCTCTCGAAACTACCCAACCAGCTCATCAACCGCTTTTTTAGCGTCGAATTCGACCAAATCCTCATAGGTTTGGCCAGTGCCAAGATAGATTATCGGCCTTCTTATGGCAAAACAAGCGCTCAATGCAGAGCCACCCTTTTCATAGACGTCTGCTTTCGTCATTATTATCGCATCTACTCCAACCGCTTCATGGAACCTACGAGCTTGCTCGACGACGTCATTTCCTGTTAGCGAGTCCAGAACTAAAATCTTTAGGTCCGGTTGATTAACGCGACAGATTTTCTGAAGCTCGCGCATGAGGTCGCGAGAGGCGTGGCTTCGCCCAGCTGTATCTGCGAGCACAACGTCATAGCCGCGAGCCCTGGCTTTTTCCCGCGCATCATAAACGACTGCACATGGGTCTGCTCCATAGATTTGCTTCACGATCTCAACACCAAGCTTTTGCGCGTGCTCGCTCAATTGCTCTATTGCCGCTGCTCTAAATGTGTCTGCTGCTGCAAGCAAGCAGCGATAGCCATGTTTTTTCAGCAGATAAGCGACCTTAGCAAGGGTTAGCGTTTTTCCCACGCCGTTGAAACCGAGAAATACCAAAGTCGCAAATCCCTTTTCCCTTTTCGCCTTTTCTATTCTTTCCATCAAATCGACTTTCTCACAGCTTTCAAAGATGTGCAATATAGCTTGCTTGAGAGCATGCTTTACAACTTTTTCGACTTCTCCTCGTTTGCATCGCTTTCCAATCAATTGCTTTTTCACGCTCTCACAAATCTCGTTCGCCACTTCAATTGCAACGTCATTCTCTATTAACGCGATCTTTAGCTCATCAATTAGTTTTGCGATTTTCCTCTCCGTCAGATCAATTTCGAGAACGCGAGCAAGGATTGGCTTCTCTTTCCTTTTAACTTCCTCCTTTTTTGTTTTTTCTCTTTCTTCTGTTTCTCCTTTCTCGATTTTTCTTTTTTCTCCCTTTTCGATTTCTTCGCTTTTTCCCGCCGGCTTCTCTTCTTCCAATTTTTCCAACACTTCTATATCCTCACGCTTAAACTTGCTGACTATTTGCTTTAACCTCTTCTTTAGCAACGCGAACATGAGAGTAGAGAAGTGGGGAAACTTAAGAGTTTACTTTCCAGAGATTGAAGATGCGAGCTTTGCCAGCCTTTCCTCGCTTTCCGCAATCAATGGAGCCAGTCTTTCGATCTCCCGGTTTATCTCTTCAAGCGCCTTCCTAAGTTTTTCCTTCTTTTCTTCCAACAGCTTTATGGCCTCGCTCATATGCTTTTCGACGCAAACCCCAGCCCCAACGTTTATTATCACCTTTTCTCTGTTCACGTTACACTTCACGTAAACATCGCTCCCTATCGCTATGAGAGTCTCCCCTGCTTTCTCCTTCAGCTCATTTAGCGCCTTTATCGAGTTTTCAAGCTCGCTCATTCGAGCTATCAAAACCCTTTGTCTTGCAGCCAGCTGAGATGCTCTCTCGCGAAGCAAGGATAGGCGAGCGTATTCCTTTTGTATTTCCTCTTGTGGAGAAACCTGTTTTTCCTTCTCCGCCATGAATAGGTTATCCTGATTCTTAAAAGGCTATCTCAGCAAAGCTTCGCTTAACTGTGCTATTTCAACGCCAGTGGTCTTGCTCCCAACTATCATGCCGTTTGAGTTCGCTATTACGCTCGCTCTCAAAAACGGCGAGCCAAAGTTGGCCGTCGAAAAGGCTATACCAACTTTTAAAGCCTTGCTTATCCCGTTTACTTCTATCTCTTTCCCTAAAACGCATGCTTTGTTTGTTGCTATTCCAATCGCACCGATGAGCTTTTCCTTCATGTGTATTTTACAAGGAACGTCAAGAAACTTCTCTATCTCGTTTTTATGCTTCTTGAGCGCCTTTGAGATAACGCAACCCTTATCGTTTGCCAATATCAAGTTTCCCAAGGCAGTGAATCTCGATTCCAGCACGTAAACGCGAAGCCCTGCTTTTTCCAAACTGGAAATCTCGCTTTCATACGCTATGCTCGGAACTATCACGCCACGTGAATTACCAACGCAGAACATGCCAACTAGACTCGTGTTATCGATGCTTGCTTTGATCACCTTGACCTTTAGCACTTTCTCTATTTCCTTAACTTGCTTTTCTTTTGCAGCGTTAACACCAAGCAAGCAATATTTATCTGTTGCAAAGCCGAATAGGCCAACGTAAGCAACGTTGTTGAAATCAAGCTGGGAAATTCTCTTGGAGACGAGCAAGCTCTCACTTCTTTGAGAAGAGTTCGCAGAGTACGTGATCTTCAAAAACGCTCGCTATCACCTTAACTCTTCTGGGCGGCTTTTCTCTACCCCGTTCCCAAATAGCTTCATTCAGTTTTTGCCCGAGTTTTATCTTCTCTTCCTCCACTTTCAAATGCCTCGCCAGAAATTCGCGGATCAATCTAATTGCGTATTTCGCCCTTTTATCTTTTGACTTTCTAAACGCCTTTCTCAATGGTATTACGAAGACTTTTGTCTCCTTTGGTTTGACCTCTTTAACTTCCTCTGCCTTCT
>CAZYXF010000050.1:0-3871 GCA_964651025.1 uncultured archaeon | reverse complement strand
CCTCTGCCAGGTCGCTATGTGGTTGGCGATGAGAAATGCAACGTTGCTATTTGCACGCTTTACAGCTTGGACTTGGTAGAAAAACTAGCTAAAAAGCTCGGTAAGGAGAACTTCGCGATAATCGGAAAATGCGTTACCGAGAACATCGGCATAGAGCGAATAGTGAAGAACGTTATAGCAAATCCAAATATTCGCTATCTCGTGATTTGCGGCGAAGAACCGCGAGGCCATTGGGTTGGGCAGGCTTTGAAGTGCTTGAAGGAGCGAGGCGTTGATAGCGAGAAACGAATCATAGGAGCAAAGGGAGCGATGCCGTATCTGCGAAATCTGACAGAGGAGGAGATTGAAAAATTCAGAAAACAGATTGAGATAATCGATTTGATCGGCGAAGAAAATGAGGAGAAAATTGCAAGCGTCGTGCTAAAGCTCGTTAGCAAAGGAAAAGCGGAAATAAAAATCGAAAGGGAAGGCGAAATCGAAACTATAATAGCAAGCCACGATGATTTGCGCGAGTTTCAGCGTGACGAGAAAGGCTGGTTTATCATCGACCTAGATAGACAAAGAGGCGAGATAGTGGTCGAGCACTACGTTGGCTATGATGAAAACGCGAAGCTCGCTCGTAGAATTCGCGGAAAGAACGCGCATGAAATCTGCGCTACCATAGCAAGGCTCGGATTGGTTTCTCGTCATGATCACGCGGCCTATCTTGGGAGAGAGCTCCAAAAAGCAGAGCTAGCCTTAAAGCTTGGTTTGAACTACGAGCAGGACAAGGAGCTAAGCATAACCCCAGTTAAAGTCGTCGTCGCTGCTGTGATAACAAAGAACAGGAAATTGCTCATGGTGAAGAGAAAGCAGGGCTATTGGGAATTGCCAGGCGGTGAGATAGAAGGCGAAGAGAGCGCGATAGAAGCTCTGAAGCGCGAGGTGAAAGAAGAAACTGGAGCTGAGGTAAACGTGAAGAGGTTTCTGAACTTCTACTTAGTACCATCTAAGTTCGGCGAGAATAAAATAGCGGTGGTCGCGTATTTGGCTAACATCGCTGATTGGCCAAGCGTTGAGATAAACGACGAAGACATAGAAAGAGTTGATTGGATAGATTTGCGAGAGGTAGGAAAGCTGAACGTGGCGAACAACGTTCCATTGATCGTCGAGGACTTGATGAAGTTCTTGGGACTAAAACAGGAGTGAGACTTATCTTCCTTCCACGCACGCTTTAACGAAGCCAACAAAAGCTTCTTCTGGCTTGAAGAAACGGGAGCTAAATTCCGGGTGATACTGAGTTGCGAAGAAGAAGTCATTGCTCGGAAGTTCCATTATCTGCATTATATCCTCGCTCGGCGTCGTCCCAGAGAAAACGACCCCAGCTTTTTCCAGCGTTTTAACGTAGCGAGGATTGACTTCGTAGCGGTGTCTAAAGCGACGATAGATGAATCTCTTCTTGTATAACTTCCTCGCAAGGGTTCTTGGCTTTATTTTTACCTTGTGCTCGCCAAGTCGCATCGTAGCTCCATACTTGTTCTGCTTTAACAGCTCCTTTTGCCATGGCAATAAATCGATAACCGGATGCGGAGTCCCTGGCATTATCTCTGTTGAGTGCGCTCTATGGAGCTTGCAAACGTGGCGAGCAAATTCAACGACTGCTAGCTGCATGCCAAAACAAAGCCCGAGATATGGCTTGTTGTGCTCACGAGCGTAGCGAATTGCTTTTATCTTCCCTGCCACTCCACTTTTTCCAAAGCCACCCGGAACTATTATTCCATCTACTAAATCAAGAACCGAAACCTTCCTTTCCACGTCGTCTGAGGATATGAAGAGTATTCGCGGCTTTACCCCGAGTTTCCAGGAAGCGTGCTTTACAGCTTCGATGACAGAGATGTAGCTATCAGTCAACTTATACTCACCTGTTTTGAAGTACTTCCCAACTATACCTATCTTAACTTCATCGCGGAGCGATTTTATCCTCTCTATGTATCTTCTCCACTTTTCAAGCCTTGCTTTTCTCTTCTGCATTCCAAACTTTTTAAGAATCAAATCTCCAAAGCCTTGCTCTTCAAATATCAGCGGTACCTCATAAGTTATCTCAACATTAGGATCGCTTATCACATGCTCTATTGGAACGTTGCAGAACATCGCTATTTTCTTTTTCCTCACGCTATCAAGTGGTTTCTCACAGCGAGCTACAATGAAATCCGGCTGTATTCCCATAGAAAGCAAAGTCTTAACGCTAAGCTGCGTCGGCTTTGTTTTGGCTTCGCCAAGGTGCTTTGGAATCGGAACATAACTGACGTGGACGTAGATAACGCTCTCTCCCTCTTGCCTTAGCTGTCGAGCAGCTTCGATGAAAATCGCGTTTTCATAGTCGCCAACTGTTCCGCCAATCTCTATCAGAGCGAAATCACTGTTCTTCGCTGCTAAGCGAAAGCGTCGCTTTATCTCATCTGTAACATGTGGAATTAGCTGCACGGTTTTTCCAAGGTATTTTCCCTCGCGCTCGTTCTTGACGACCTGCCAGTAAATTTGACCAGAAGTTATGTTATTGAGCTTCGGCACATCTATATCAAGAAATCGCTCATAATGTCCAAGGTCCTGATCGATCTCGCCCCCATCTTTTGTAACCCAAACTTCGCCGTGCTCTGTTGGTCTTAAAGTTCCTGCATCGTAGTTCAGATAGCCATCGCACTTTATTGGCGAGACTTTAAAACCGCGAGCCTTGAGCAAGACGCCGATCGATGCGGTTACAATCCCCTTTCCCAATCCAGATAGAACACCACCTGTTACGACTATGTACTTGGGCATGATTTAGTTGCTGTGAAGCTTTAAGTGAAGTTTAAAAGCGTAGTTGTAACCACTATTAATGAGCAAAATTTGTATGGAAATTGGCGGTAAGTGGGTAGAAACAGAAATCCCAAAATCTGTTCTTGAAGCAATTCAACACCCTCTTGTCTGGAGAATGGGCGATATAAGACAACTATCTTTCTGTAACTATCCAATAGCGGGAAATCCTATTGGTGTTGGAGGGGACATCAGATTCTACCCAGGAGCAAATTATCCAAGAATAGAGCATGCAATGGGGACTATGCTGCTGACCTTACTCACGCATGATGTTAACTCATCAGTAAGGGAGGAAGCAAGTGAAATAAAAGAAGAGGTAGCTGTAGCGGCCTGTGTACATGACATCGGACACCCGCCCTTCTCTCATACAATTGAGCACTCACCTTTGATTGGTGAGACACACGAAAAATTTACTTACGATCTTATACTAAGTGAACTAGGGCCACATGTAGAAAGAGTTGGACTTGACCCAGAGGTCGTGGCCCAAGTCGCAACAGGAATTGATGCGGAAAGCGATTTATGTGCGATATCTCAGTTGATAACAGGAAGCGAGGGTATAGATAGAGTTGCTTATTTGACAAAGGATTCGACGATTTCTGGGGAACGCCTTAGATTTGACCCATTCAAGATAATAGGAAGCTATAATGTAGGAGGTCATGAGGTAGTTCTTGTCGTAACATCCCCAAACGATATATCAGAGTTCTATGGGCTTCATAAGGCGCGAGCGATTCTAACACGCAAGCTATACGGTTCTGTGCAAAACAGGTCAGGGACGACTATGCTAAAGAACGCCTTTGAGCGCGTTGTGATGGAAGGGGCATTTGACGCACATGTATTTCAGCAAGAAATGCACTCGCAAAGAGATTATGAAATGTTGGGAGAATTAAAAAGAGCAGCGGAGGAGGCGGGTTTGAGGAGAGAGGCCGACATAATTGAAAACCTAGAGAGCGGCCGTCTATTCCCGCCAATTGGGTACTTTTGCGTGAATGAAGAGGTGTACGAAAAAAGGAGGATAGACGAAATTAGACATGACCCAAAA
>CAZYXF010000049.1:1619-4132 GCA_964651025.1 uncultured archaeon | reverse complement strand
ATTATGGAGGGATATCGAAGATTATATGGTATCGATTTGTATCCACCTGATGAACTATTACTTCTCCATGAGTGCATCGAAGCTATGCCATGGAGTTGTACTAAAAAGCTAGAATCACATTTTGAAGAACTGATAAATTTAGCGCGCGATTATGCCGAAGAAGGTGATTTCTCCCTTCACGAAAAATTGAATAGATGGGGATGGATCCTCAATCACTTAAGGTTTGGTCCATTCGTGTAGCCTCGAAATCTCTTTAAATTCCTTCAACGTATAAATTTAATTGCCATGCATACGCTTCGCAAACTCGTGCTTGACGTGTTAAAACCATTTTCCCCATCTGCGTTAGAGCTCGCGAAAAGGCTTCTACAGCTAAGAGGCGTAAAAAGAGTTGAAGTTTCGTTGATAGAGATGGACCGTGATGTGGAGAACGTGAAAATAACGCTCGAGGGCAATTTAGATTACGAACTTCTCAAAAAGGAGATAGAAAAACTCGGTGCAAGCATTCATTCAATCGATGGGGTTACGGTAGAGAAGAGATGAAAATTATAAGAAATTTATCAGAACTCGTTCAAGAGCTTAGAAGTAGCGAGATAAACGAAATTGCGCGAAGGTACTTTGTGATAAATTCATTCGACGGCGTTATGATAGTTCTTTCCCTATTGCTTTCTTTTTTCTTCACAGAGCAAGCGGATGCTCGTTTCATCTTAATAGCATGTCTCAGCGCGAGCTTCGCTACCATGCTTTCTGGGATATTCGGGGCTTATTTCAGCGAAAGCGCAGAGAGAACTGGAAGGTTGCGAGAGCTTGAGAAAAGCATGCTTAGAAGCTTGAAAAATAGCGAGCAGGAGAGAAGAGCGAGGATAGCGAGCGTTTACATAGCACTTGTCGATGGGTTATCTCCGCTTTTATTATCTCTGGTCGCGCTCTTGCCTATGTTCGCCTGCATTTACCTTTCCTTTTCATGCTCACTTGCTCTAAGAGCTTCGATCGCGCTTTGCTTTGTTTTAATCTTTGCCCTCGGCTTTTTGCTGGGAAGGATAGCAAAACGAAACCCCTTTGTTGAAGGAGCAAAAATAACGGCGATTGGCGGCGTGCTTGCCTTTGTTTTGTTTTTGTTGGAGAGGGTAAGTTAGAATAAACCTCCAATTCCATCAATTATAGCTTTATATCTTTCAAGCGCTCTCCTAGCGAAATCTCTAAATTCACTGTCAGGGTGGCAAGTAACTCCTAGATTTGCTTGAAGAGAACCTCCGTAGAACACGTCAAAGTTAGCAACTCCCTCACCTTGATACACATGTTCATTCATTCGTATGTCTCTTGTTTCCCTGAACCTTCCACTAGCATATCTATCTCCAACTTGTGCTCCTGGCAGATTGGAAGACACAATCGTTCTTATTTCGTTTCTTATTGCTTCGATTTCGCTCTCTGTCAATAAGTTGGTTCTTTTTCCACGACTTCCAAAATGTGCTCTTACATGAAGAACAGATAACATTGCAGGTCTTCCTCCGATGGAAACTTGCCTTCTTTCTCTTGCAACGTCAACTTTTCCCAAGACTTCGTGGCCTCTTCGCAGACAAGAGTAGGGAGCAAGTGGTATTGACGTAACCCTGTCTTCTTCAAGTACGATCGCTCCGCTGAAGATATCAGTTCCGCTGTCTATGGCTGTTTTTCCCATTTCACAAAGCTCTCTCATCTCAAAAGAAGCTGCACTGAATTGCTCAAATCTGCGTTTTCGGGTTAACCTATCCTTGAGCTGTTTCAGCCTCCTCAATACCATAGTTCCCACATTTTTGTTACTACCAAAAAGTATTTAAATTTTCAGTAGTCCCATCAATTTCACTTCTTTAATTCCGTTGCCCGTTATCTCGAACTCCATCGCTTTTCCTTCTGGCAAGCTTCGATGTTTAATTATGGTTGCCCTCCTTCTGTTAGCCCTGTCTAGCTTCTCGAGCTTCACCAAAGCCTTTGACCAGTACTTTGCTATTAGCCTTGAAGTCAGCTCTATTTTGCCGGAAATTGTGTAAATCTGATTCGTCACAAGCACCGCAAGGTTATACTCGCGAGCGAGCTGCATTAAAGTTGCGTATTGTCTTGATAGTTCTTTGTTGACCTCGACGTGATTTTCGTCTGTCAGCTCTAGGCGATAAAGGGAAACGATGGAATCGACCACTATCAAACCTATATCCTCGTTCTTCACCAGGAATCGAAGCTTCTCTATTTGCTCGCACTGCTCCTTCCAACTCTTCGGCTCAATCAAGAAGACGTTTTCCAGGTAATCCTCAACTCTTCCCTTTCCAACTATTTGCGCAAATCTCTCGAAAGAGAAGTTGTTTTCCGTGTCGATGTAAACGACTTTCTTGCCAGCATCTATCGCAGCCTTCGTCGCTATTAACGCGAGGTTTGTTTTCCCGCTTCCCGCCTCGCCATAGAAATTCGTTATCGCCCCTATTTCCAGACCACCGCCAAGGAGCTTGTCGATTGGCGAGTTCGTTTTCAATCGTGGCACTTGCATG
>CAZYXF010000049.1:0-1519 GCA_964651025.1 uncultured archaeon | reverse complement strand
ATGTGATAACATGCGAAGCAACGATGAAGAAAGGAAAGAAAAGCCGGAGATAAAGCTTCGCGTTGGTCAATTAACCGTTCGTGCTGACTTTGGTAGGGGAATTGCGAGGATAGACACGAGAAACATGAAAAAAATTGGCGTGAGAGAAGGTGACATAATTGAGATAATTGGGAAGCGAAGCACGGGTGCAATAGCTGTTCGAGCATATCCAGCAGATGTTGGCCTGGATTTGATCAGGATGGATGGATTAGTAAGAAGGAATTGCGGGGCGAGCATTGGCGATGTAGTTCGCGTGAGAAAAGCGGATGTGAAAGAAGCTGAGCGCGTTGTTTTAGCTCCTGCTCGTCGCGGCATAAGAATTCACGCCCCTGGTCATTTATTACTCCAGAACTTGCTCATGCGCCCAGTAAAGGCAGGTGACATAATAATCCCCAACCCCGTTATAAAACGAGAAGGTTCTCTTTTTGAAGAGCTCTTTGGCTTGGACATAGGCGAGATGTTCTTCACGGGGTTTGGAGAGGAGCGTTTCGTTGTCGTTTCAACTGTTCCAAAGGGAATTGTAAGGATAACTGAAGCTACGGAAATCGAGCTTTTGCCAGAGGCAGCAAAGCCAATTGAGGAAAGAATACCAGAGGTGACTTACGAGGATATTGGCGACTTGAAGGAAGCTATCGCCAAGATTCGGGAGATGGTAGAGCTCCCATTAAAACATCCGGAGCTTTTCGAAAGGCTGGGCATCGAACCGCCAAAGGGCGTGTTGCTCTACGGTCCACCTGGATGTGGAAAAACTCTTTTAGCAAAAGCTGTCGCAAACGAGAGTGGGGCTAACTTCTATGCCATAAACGGCCCGGAGATAATGAGCAAGTGGTATGGAGAAAGCGAGAAAAGGTTACGAGAGATCTTTGAAGAGGCCGAGAAGAACGCACCGAGCATAATCTTCATCGATGAAATCGACGCAATTGCTCCAAAGCGAGAAGAGGTGACCGGCGAAGTTGAAAAGCGCGTTGTCTCGCAGCTGCTCACGCTTATGGATGGGCTTAAATCACGAGGCAAGGTAATAGTAATCGCCGCGACTAATAGACCAAACGCGCTCGACCCAGCTTTGCGCAGGGGTGGCAGGTTTGACCGCGAAATTGAGATCGGTGTGCCTGATAAGGAGGGTAGAAAGGAGATATTCCAAGTCCACACTAGGCACATGCCACTTGCCAAAGACGTTGACTTAGACTGGCTTGCAGAACGTACGCATGGCTTTGTTGGCGCTGATATAGCAACGCTTTGTAAGGAAGCAGCGATGCACGCATTACGAAGGGTTTTGCAGGAATACGGCGGCGTTATAGAAGAGGATAAACCACTGCCGGAAGAAGTACTGAGAAAGCTCGTTGTGACAAAGGCCGACTTTGAGCACGCTTTGAAACTCGTTGAGCCAAGCGCGATGCGAGAAGTTCTGATCGAAAAGCCAAATGTAAGATGGAGCGATATAGGTGGTTTAGAAGATGTTAAGCGCGAACTTAGAGAAGCT
>CAZYXF010000048.1:0-4204 GCA_964651025.1 uncultured archaeon | reverse complement strand
TGAAGCCAACGCCGTAAGGCATGAATTGATTATCGAAAACAGTGAAATAAAAATGAGCGTTAAGTGCAGATATCACTCTTCTGGGAAAAGTATAGAGTTGTAAGCACGCAAGTCTTTTGGACTATCTCAAGAGAGGCAAGCTTCCAGTGACTTTGTCTATCCTCCCGCTTTCCGCCGGCCCAATGGCAAGGCAAGTTACTGTTCCTTTCCTTAGCTCGGTTTTTCCGGCGTCGCGAATCAAAGCGCAAGGAAGTTTTAACCTCTCGCACTTTCGCTTGAGCGCTAGCAGCTCGCGCAAGTTCTTTGCTTTTACCACGACCTTTTTAGCACCTTGCAATTCCCACTCGCTTATGGCTCGCAGGGAGGCGCGCTTGTAAGCTTCCAAAGAAGCGTGAGCAACTTGCGCAGCTAATTTGCCGCGAGACATCCGCAAGTCAGAGCGAACCACGATAACTTGTTTGTACTCCATGTTGTTTAACGCAAAGATAAAATTAAGCGCTTTCATTGAGCTTTCAACTCTATCCCGCGTTTTTTCAGATTCCTTTTCACAAAAGAGTAAAGCTCGAGATACTCAACTTCCAACTCTTCAGGCCTTATCCCCATCTCCTTTAAAATCCTGTTCACTTTCTCTATCCCGCTAGCTCCAAACGTCTCATACATGACAGCAGGCCATGCTGCGATTCCCAATGACAAAAGCTTTTTCAGCGCGAGAAATGGATATCTAAAATACTCTCTTTTAGCCCCGCTTATGAGCTCGAAGCTTCGCTCGTCATAGCCCTTTATCGAAATTCGAACGAGAATAACGTCTTTAACCTCGCGTAAATGCTCCGCGAGCTTTTCCTCGTAACCAAGCATGAGACCATTCGTCTCTACGACGAATTCACAGGGCTTGATGAAACTTCTCACTTTCCTTATAACCTCAACTAAATGTCTCGTGCTTTTCTCTCCAAGTATGGGCTCACAACCGCTTATCCGAAAACGCGAGCAAGCGCGCTTTTTTGCTATTTCAACCAACTTCCTTGCAACTTCAGAAGGGGACAAATAAAAGCCTTTGCAATTCTTGTAATTCAAGTTGCGGTTGTAGTTCCAGCAATAAGCACAGAGAAAGCAACAGCCAACTGCATCTGCGGTAACTATGCCGCCATAGTATCGGGAGAATCGAAGTCGATAGTATTTCCTTTTATCCCCAAGCATAACGACACTTTCGACTTCCCGAGCTCTCTCCACAGGGTCAAAAGGAAGCTTTAATGCGACCTCGCTCAACATTGACTAATATGCGAGTGAGAAAAAGAAAAGAAGTCGCAATAGAAGTCAAGAACGTGAGCAAGCGCTTCAAGAGCGAGGGAGAAGAAGTCCAAGCGCTGAGAAACGTGAGCTTGACAGTAAAGAAAGGCGAAATCTTCGCGCTCCTCGGTCCAAACGGAGCTGGTAAGACAACGCTTCTTGACATAATACTGACTATAACAATTCCAGATGAAGGAGAAGTTCGAATATTCGGCAAAAACCCGTTTAAAGAAAAAGAAGTGCTAAATCGTGTTAACTTCGTCCCAAGTGAGCGAATTTATTCGCATTTAACTGTTGAGCAAGTGCTCACCTTTTACGCCATGCTCTATGGAAGGTCAAGAAAGGCTGTTGAAAGCGTGATCAAGAGACTCAAGCTGGACGAGATTCGAAAGAGGGAAACGATTGAGCTATCTACAGGCGAGGCGACGAAGCTATCGATAGCAAAGGCTCTCCTCAACGAACCTGAATTGCTTATACTTGACGAGCCAATGGCCGGCTTAGACCCGAGAGCGAAGAGGGAGATAAGAACGCTGTTGAAAGGGCTGAACAAAAGAGGGGTTACCATACTTTTCGCATCCCACGACATGCTTGAAGTTGAGAGATTAGCAACTAAGATAGCTCTCATTTCAAATGGAAAGTTACTTGGCGTTTTTCGGAAAAGAGCGATAGTATCGAAGTACGGAAGCGTAGAAAATTATTGGCTGAAGGTGGCAAGATGAACGCGCTAATGAAAATCCGAGCAATGCTGAGAAGGGACTACTGGACGTTTCTCAAGTCGAAGTGGCGATTTGTCGAGTTCTTTTACTTTCCGATAACCTCACTCATAATTTGGGGAGTCTTCGCTCTATGGACGGGAAAACTCGGAAGCTATGCTGGGAAGCTAGCACTTGTTATCAACATATTCTGGAGCTTGGCTTACAACGCGCAGTCAACGATAAACCTGAGCATAAACGAGGATTCCTGGCACAGGGAAGGAAAGCACATATTAGTAGCGAGCGTTGGTAAATGGCTCTATTTGCTTGCAAGAATTATCTTCGGACTTTCCATAGCACTTTCAAATTTAGTTATCACGCTCCTAATATCCCAGCTGTTTTTCGTTGACATCTTCTCACATTTAGCGAAACTCTTGATTTTCGTCTTTTTAACTTCGCTGATTTCGATAGGAATGGCGATGATAATCGCTGGCCTTTTCTTCATGCTAGGTCGCGGATATTCGTGGCTCGCCTGGAGCGCGCTCCAGCTTTTCGTGATGCTTTCCTTTCCGCTAGCTCCCTTGAGCTCACTGCCAGTGCCCTTTCAAACGCTCGCGAGGATCATGCCTTACGGCGAGCTCTTTGAAGGCGTTAGGAACGTCGTGCTTGGCAGAGATTGGACCGCAAATGCTACAGCAGCTCTTGAAGTTGCAATAGTTTATCTTCTGCTTGGAGCTTTTCTTTACAACTTCGGCTTTGACAGGTCGAGGAAAACTGGGTGCTTTGCTAGGACTTTTTGACGTCGTTAAAAACAAAAAGTAAAATTATGACGCGCTACTTCATCTTTCGACACGTGAAGCAAAGCAGCTACAAAGATAAAATCGGGAAGCACTATCACTTCACCTCAAGATCCCCAAATCACAAAAAAGTAAAGGCCGGGAGCCTCGTTTTGATTTACGAGAAGGAGAGGAATTGCATAACCGCGATCGCGAAAGTTGGAAAAGTGAAGAAGAAAAAGGCGAGAAGAGAAACCGAGTACTTCGCAATATACAAGGAGTTCAAACGGCTAAAAAACCCGCTTTTTTGCGACGAGGATTTCATGGCGAAGACGGGGATAAAGCAAAGGCTCGATGGCAAGCTACCTGGCATAATCGAAATAGACAGGAAAACGTACGAGAAAGTTCTACAACTTGTCACCAAAGGGCTTGCATGAGCTTCAAAAGGAACAAGATGAATATCACTATCGCCCCTATTCCAGACGCAAGGACAAATGCCTTGCCGAGGATTGAGTTGAGAGCGGGGGCTAGAAACGACACAGCAAGGGCTACAGTACCTATTATGTATTGATTCTCACCGAGCACTTTCGTCTTGAGTAAAATCGCGTAGACGAGACAGAAGATCAAAACCGCTGGCAGCACAAAGCCGTAAACGCCGCTCAGAGCAAAGGCTTCGACAACGGGCTCAAATGCCCCTAGTGTTATGTTCGCGACTGTAACTCCCATTAAATGGTTACAATAGAAGAGTTTAAAAGATTTTCTTTCAAGCAATTCCGAGTATTATACTAGAGTGCTAAACAAAAAGCTCACGATAATGAGCTAGCTGTGGAAAGAAAAGGACATTAAAAATAGCACACCTTCACTTTAACATCCTAAGCCCCTTCAAAAATCTAAGCATAGCAGTTAAATTCGACGCGATAGCGAAAAGGCTAAACAAAGGGAGCAAAAGTGGCGAAAAGAAATGAGAAAGCGCACAAGTTAAGGCCAAGTAAATGCAACGATCACTTCGCTCAAAGCCAAAACCAGAAAAGCTCTTCTTCTTGCCAATAGCCTCGCCAACCCTGGCTTGGACATAGCTCGTCATTATCACACCAATTATAGCAAGCGAACACAAAAGCGCTGGAACGCCAACGAAGCAAAAGGAAAGCAAGATTAACGCCTCGCCATACTTGTCGAGAAATGCGTCTAATAGCTCGCCAGCAAGCGTTACTCTACCTTGCTGCCTCGCAACCATTCCATCGAGCCAGTCGAAGAACCCAGAAAGCAAAATCGCAAGCGAGGCTGGTAACAACAATCTCAAGTAAAGGAAATAGCAGCTAACAATCGCGAAGAAGAAACTGATAAGCGAGATTAAATTTGGGTTTAAGGGAATGCACTTGCCCATTTTTTCTTCAATCGACTTCAGCCTTGGCTTAATCTTTCCCAGCATTTACATTGTTGGTGGGATAAAAT
>CAZYXF010000047.1:0-4278 GCA_964651025.1 uncultured archaeon | reverse complement strand
TGGTTGAGATGGTAAAGAGGAATGAGATTAAGGATGGCAAAACGGTTATTGGCGTGTTGCTTTATTCCCTTATCCTCGACTCTCCCTCTATTTTCTCGACGTGAAATATCTTGTCCGCGAATCCCTCGAGTTCCTTTTCATGCGAGACTATTATTATTTGCGCGCAATTGAGCTCGCGCAGCACTTCGCGCATCCTGAATATCTGCTCTTTGCTGAATCCATCTGTTGGCTCGTCGAGTATGAGCAAGCTCTCTTTCATCGAAGTGCAAACTTTTTGCACCATTAAGTTCAGCGCAATTCTATAAGCAAACGCTAAGCTCGTTCGCTCACCACCGCTTAACGAATCGACGCTTATCTCATATCCGTTTTGCTCAACTATTGGGGTGAAATCGCTGTCGATGCGAACGTTTATATCAGGAGATTCCAACAAGAGCGAGAAGTACTTCTTGAAGAGCAGTTCGAACTCGCGGTTTATTGCTTTTAGAACAGCGAGCTCTATCTCGTCAATGGCTGGAGAAAGGAAATCTGAGAGCCATATCTTGTAGGATTTTAGCCTCTTCTCTTCCCTCTCAAGCTTTTCTTTTCTTTTCAGCTCTTCTCTTATCCTCTTTTCCTCCTCTCTGAGCGCCTTAGCCTCTCCTTGCAAGTAAGCAAGCCTTGAGAGGAGCTCCTTTTCTTTTTTCTCTATCTCATCTTTTCTCTTTCTCAGCTCCTCGAATCTTGACAACGCGTCTTTCTCCCCCTCGAGTAACCTTCTCACTTCCTCAAGCTCTCTTCTCAATTCAGGCAATTCCTTACTTATTTTCTCAACTCTCTCTTCTCTTTCCTTTATCATCCTCTCCGCTCTTTCAACCTCTCTTGACAACCTTTCCCTTTCCCTTGCGAATATCTCGTATTCCCGAAGCTTGTCTAAAGCGCTCTTTATCCTTTCTAGCTCTTCACTTACGCTTGCGAACTTAGCTTCAAGATTTCGCACCTGAGCCTTTAGCTCCTCTAACTTAGTTTCGAATTCAGCGCTCTCCACTTCTCTTTCACACGTTGGGCAAACACCACGAGCGATTAAACTCGAGATCGTCTCAATCCTCGTCTTGAAGCGCGCTATCTCCTCGCGAAGCTTTTCTCTTTTTTCCTCTACTTCCTTTTTCTCCCTTTCCAACTCTTCACTGCTCTTTGAAACCGGCGGCTTTAGCTCGACGAACTTCTGCAACTCATTTCTAACCTCTTCCAATCCGCGTTTCAAACTCTCGACTTCTTCTCTTAACCTTTTGAGCTCTATTTCTTTCTCTTCAATGCTCCTTCTCAAAAGCGGCTCTCTTGCAAGGGCTTTGTCGATCAGCTCCTTTACTTTTTCCAATTCCTCTATTTCCGATTCTATCCTTTCTTTTTCTCTTCTCAACTCTTCTAACTCGCCCTCTATCCTCTTTGCCTCAATCTCACACTTGGTCGCTTGCTTTTCAATCTCGCTTAACCTCTCCTCAAGCTCCTCGAGCCCTTTTAGCTCGCCTGCGACGAAGTTTATCCTTGAACGAAGCTCGCTTATCACGAGTTTCAAGTTATCTTTTGCTAGCTTGTAATCCTCAATTCCAAACGCTCGCCTCAAGGTTTGCAGCCTCTCCTCGCTTTTTAACTGCAGGATGCTTTTCATCTCCTCTTGTGGCGTGAAGACAGCATATCGAAATATAACGCTACTCGCCCTCGGTTTTGGCGACTCACGGAAGTTGAGTATTTGAAGTATTCGTTCTTTTAATTCAGTTGGAGATAAGACCTCGCGCTTACCTTCGTATTCCAGATAGCCTTCACCTTGGGAAACGCCCTTACCTTTTTTAACAAGAGTCCTAACGACTTTGTACTCCTTTCCGTCTATCTCAAAAGTGAGCTCAACTCTCGCTTTCTTCTCCCCCATTCTCAGCAAGGAATCGCCGCGTAAATCGCCAAGTCCAAACAGGGCAAATTCAATGGCGTAGAGTATGCTCGATTTCCCGCTACCAACGTCGCCTTCGAAGAGTATTATGCCACGAGGAAAACTTATCTCGCCTTTTTTGTAGCTCCTGAAGTTCTCGAGTTTAAGATGCTTTATTATCACGCTCTCACCTTGAAAAATCGAAAAGCGAAGCTTGACCTCGAACCGCTATTTTCCTCTTTTCTTCCTTCTTTTCATCTGCCACTTCTTCTCGAGTCATAGCCCTTTCTCCTTCCCTTTCTTTCTCACCAGCTCTGATTTTCATTTCAATTTCCCCTTCGGTAATTTCGGCTTCTTCTGTTTCACCTTCAATTCCGAGCAGCCTCATTGCCGAATTGCGAATCCAAGCTTCGTAATCTGCTTTCGTCAAGTTAAAGCCAGGTTGCTTTAAAAGTTGCAAGAGCCTCAAAGCGAGCTTCACGCCACGTTCTCCAATCAGTTCTTCATTTCCCAACTTCAGACCGCTTGCCAACTCTCTGAGCTTTTTCGATAGGACGTTCATCTCTATCTCTTCTCTTGTTTCTCCAACCACTTCGCCCTCTATCTCCTTTTCACGAACTGTTAGCATGTTCCTGTTCAGGTAAACAACCAAAGCACCTCGCTTTTTAAGCAGCTCGCGGAGCTTCGCGAAATCTATGTCCTTTACCTCACCACTTGCAAGCTCGCCATAAACCTTTAACAGCACGATCTTGTTATGAACGCTCGCGTTCATAACCTTTTCCATTAACTCCTCGGCCACTTCCACGGAGCTCTTGCCATTCGCATCGTATTCTATCAACACCACGTCGCAAGTATCGATTTCAACGAACTTGTGGCTTAACACGCGCGAGTCATCAAACTCAACTATGAAGAAGCCCCTTCTCTCGCCTTTTGCAATAGCTTCTAAGTCACGATAGTCATAGCCAAAGAGAGGCCCTGGATAAGCTATGATGCTATCTCCTTTTCTTGAAAGTATGCGAGTGTGAACATGGCCGCAAGCATAGTAGGCGAAATTCGCTGGCAAATTAGAGAATGGAATTGATTCCAAAAATGAGAAGGAGCTTGGCAAGAACTCTGAAATGGCTGCGTGGAGAACGAATATCTTGAATCCGCTTGCAGCTTCCAGGTCTCGCCGGTTAAAACCTTCAAGCGTTTTAATCTCGAGTCCCAACTTCCTTCCAGAAAGGCCAGTCAATTTAGCTCCAGTCTTTGCATCTTTAATCAACTCAAACCTGCCTTCGACTTCTTTTTTCGATAGGTTCACGAAAAGACCAGCGTTGGCGAATATATCAACCATGCTCGCCTTTGTTGGCGAAGCATCATGAGAGCCATAAACAACGTAAGTGGTAATGCCTGCATCCTTTAACTCCTTGAACTTCCTCGCAACCCTTGCAGCAACTTTTGGCTCTGGTAAGTTGCTATCGAAGATATCGCCAGCTATTACGATGAAATCCACCTTTTCTCGCATACAGATATCAATCGCCTTTTCAAAGGCTTGCAAGTTCAGCTCCCTTAGCAATGGGTCGCGAAAAGCACCAAGGTGCAAATCTGCTAAATGCGCGAATTTATATGGCAACTTCTCACCTCACCATTATTTCTGGGTTTTGAAGCTTAACGATAAATGTTTCAACGCTCTTAGCACAGCAAAACCGAAATAACAAACCTTTTAGCTCTTCGCTCGCAGCTCTCGCTACTCTTTCGTCAAGTGGGGGAGCGACGTCGATGAAGTAAATTACGTTTTTCGTGTCGAGCGTTATCTTCGCTTCTTCACTTTCTCTCCAATTCCAGCACCTACAAAGGACTTTTTCCTCGTCTTTGTAGACAACTTCCCCCTTCTTTGGGTGTCGCAATTCGCTTGAGCCAAGTGGGATAAATCGCTCATTGCCCCTAGCGAAGCAAAGCTTTATATCGCCTTTAACCCTATCTAAATCCTCACCACCAATTGGAGTTACGTATTTCAACGAGACGTAGTTAAAACAATCTACCAACGCGCTAATTCGAGGCAAGCCTTTGCCTTTTAGGATTCGCTTTATCAGCGCGTGATGCGAGGCTATCTTTTCCTTCTCTCCAAACTTCTTGTAGATTTCAACCCAATTCGCTATTAGCACGTGCCTTTTCAACTCGTTCAGTTTGAAAACCTCGTGTGTTTTTTCCTCTTGCTCCTGAAGGAGAGAAGAGAGCTCGTCACAAGTCTCGCTATTCTTCACGTCTTTACCTACCACAACAGCTATGATAACTTTTGGAAATTCATCGAAAATTTTCCTTTCAACTATGAAGCGCATTTGCTAGCACCATGCGGGGGGCAGGATTCGAACCTGCGAAGGGCCTGCGCCCAGTAG
>CAZYXF010000046.1:0-4401 GCA_964651025.1 uncultured archaeon | reverse complement strand
TATTGGCGAACCTCCTGGACAAACCTGATAAGCCAATTCGCGCGGCAAATCCCTTCCCCTTCCAAGCGGCAAGAGGAGTTTTTCCCTTGCGAAGAGGTCGTAAAAAACGAGCATGTGCGGAACTTTACCCCTAGCCCCTTCTATGACGAGGCTATTTTCCTCTTTTCTTCCAATTGCTGGAAATGCTTGAGTTGCGGAAAACCACAAAGCCTCACAAGCTTTAACGTACTCGCTGGTTTTTAATCCTAGCCTTCTCCACTCTTCCCTATGCATTGGATCGCTGCTTATGAAAGTTATCGTCGGGACGTTTTCCTCCAAGAGAAACGGGAGCAGCTCCGTGTAAAGCCCTAGCAAAGATCCATTTGTAACCATCTTCACGACTTGTGGAGCAAAACCCTCGTCTTTTAATGAGCTGTAGAGCTCCTCGACGTGGCTGAGGTTATCTTCTACGGCTGGTTCTCCGCCCCCACTAACAATCATCTTATCGAATTCCGCCTCATAGCCCGCGTTTTGAAGCCTCGCTGTTATATCGCTCACCGTTCTCACAACTCGCGGTATATCAACGCTTTCCTTAACTCCTGGTCCAGAATCGCTACAGCAATATCTGCACGAAAAGTTACAGCTCCTTGACACCGTGAAGCAGGGCTGCAGCCGTGCAACGCTTCTTTTCCTTCTCCATATCATGTAACTACTGAAAAGGAAACATTTTTATTTGAGGAGATTAAAAGCTAATCTCCTTATCTATAGCCAAGCCTGTGCTCTAGGTTTTTGAGCCTCTCGTTTATCGTCTCTACCTGCGCCTTTATGGCAGAGAGCTGCTCCTTTATGAAAGCTAGCTCATCG
The DNA here is from genome assembly GCA_964651025.1 of uncultured archaeon. Taxonomy (GTDB): domain Archaea; phylum Aenigmatarchaeota; class Aenigmatarchaeia; order GW2011-AR5; family JAHLMP01; genus CAZUUD01. The sequence continues at coordinate 3,558 of CAZYXF010000046.1, read as the reverse complement.
AATAGCTTTCTCTCTTGCGCGATCTCGCTCGCAATGCTCGCTGGGCTTCTCTCAAACCCACGCTCCCTCGTTTCCTCTATCGCTCTATCTAGCCCTTCAAAGGTTGGTCGAATCTCGCGAGGAACTCTGATTGGCGCCAGCTCTGGCCTAACTCGCGGGCGAAGCTCTTCACCGCTCCATGGTCCCTCTTCCCTTGGCCTTGGAAGCGAGGGCAAAGCTCTTGGGGGTGGAGGTGGTAGCGAAGGTGTTAAGGTTGTTTCCTCCCTGGCTGAAAAATCGAACCTTGGCATCTCGCGAAGGACTTCGCTTCGCAACTCGGGCAGGTCTTCTTTCCTTCTCCTGAAGTGCAGTTTTCCCTTCAACCAGCCAAGCACCATGAATTATTTGCAGGGGGAATAAAAGTAAGCCTCTTGCTTTTACTCCCCTCTCAATATCTTCGCATACCTCATGAGTCGCTTGTAAGTCTCTTCCAAGCCCTCTGGCATGACTTTAGTTCGCGCAACGATTTCCATGAAGCCAAAATCGGTCTTAAATCTTGGCACTATGTGAACGTGCAAGTGCTCAACGCTTGCGCCAGCGAACTTGCCGATATTTAAGCCAACGTTAAAGCCTCGCGGCTTTAGCGCTTTTTTGAGCAGCTTTATGCAACGCCTCACCATCAAAAAGAGCTTTGCTATCTCGTCTTCGCTCAGCTCGTCAAGGTTTTTCACGTGCTTAATCGGCGTAACTATTAAATGGCCCGTGTTATAGGGGAATTCGTTCATCACAACAAGCAAGTGCTCATCTTTGTGCAAAATCCTAGCTGGTATCCTCTTATCGCCTCTCGCAATCCTGCAAAACAGGCAGCCTTTTGGCCTTTTCTTTCTCGTTACCCAAGCAATGCGATTCGTGTATATCCACGCAAGGTGCATTTGAATTTTTGCCTTTCGCACTTTAAGGATTTGCGAGTTAAGTTGCGATGCTTCTTTCGTCTCTTTACTTTTTCTTATTGGCACGCTTTAATGACAGGGCTTTAAAGATTTCATGCTCTGCTATGCCTGCAGGCAAAGGGAAGGAAAGTACAAGCTGCACGGCCAAGTTTATTGCAAAGATTGCTTCCTTCGCTTGTTTGAGAGAAGTGTAAAGCGATGCGTTAAAAAGTGGAAACTGATTGAAGCTAACGATAGGATAGCTCTCGCTGTTTCTGGTGGAAAGGATTCGATGGTGATGCTGCACGTGATTTCAAAGATAGCAAAAAAATACGAAAACGTTGAGCTCTTCCCCTTTCATTTGATTCTCGGGATTGACGAAAGTTACGAGTTAGACCAGTTAAAACATGCGATAGCTAACTGTGAGGCTTTGGGATTAAAACTGCTCGTAATAAGCGCGAAGCTGAAGCTGGGCAAAAGCCTAAACGAGCTCTTGAAAGTTACAAAACGAAAACCTTGCTCGCTTTGCGGCATGATAAAGCGCTACTTGATGAACCGCGTAGCTTATGAGCTGCGCTGTAACAAACTTGCCACAGCCCACAACGCAAGCGACGTAGTAACGTTTTTCCTCCAGAACATGCTAAGCGAAAACCTTGATTACATCGCTTCCCTATCTCCACTTGCGAAATCAACGCATAAGAGAATGATAACGAGGATAAAACCGCTCTTTTTAGTAACTGATAGCGAGACCAAAACCTATGCCGAGCTAAGTGGAATCGCTTATGCGAAAGTAACTTGCAAGTACAAGAAAGTTCAAAGGGCGAGAAAAGCCATTGAAGTCTTGGAGAAGGAAATTGGGGGATTTTCCTATAAGATGGCGATGTCGATAGCGAAAATCGCTTCAAAGCTCCCAAGAGAGGAAAGACCGCTAACGTGCAAGCTCTGTGGATTTCCAAGTTCTAGCGAGGTTTGTGGTGTTTGCAGGATTTTGAAAAGACAAGAAAAAAGAACGAAAAGTAAATAATGCGCTCCATCTCGCCAATCGCTGCCATCTTGTTGCTGATATTAATGAGCCTAGCAATCTCGTCTGCTGTCTACATCTTTGTCTTAGGGCCTGTGAAGAGCGTAAATCTAACAAAAGAGGTAAGAGAAAAAGCTAGACTAACTGGCGTTTTGCTCAAGATAGAATCGATCGACGAAATCGATGGATGCGTTTACCTGAGAAACGTTGGAAGCGTCAAGTTCAACCTATCTAGTTTGCAGCTATATGTCGATTCCGTTCCGCTTAGGTGCAACTCAAGCGAAGTCGTAAAACCTGGCGAAGTTAAGGGGTGCTGCAATCCGCATGTAAAGGCATGTATGAGAGTGGCCATATCTTATCCTGGGGGATTTGAAGAAGAGAATTGTAACGAGATCAATCGCGGTCTCGTGCTTTTCCTTTCCTTTGATGAAGGAAATGGAGACGAGGCAGAGGACAAGATTAGAGGCTTAAGCGTTAACGTTGATGGGAATTGGGTTAGCGGCATTTCTGGTTATGCTTACAGGTTTCGTGGAAGTGGTTGGGTTTGGACGAGATTTGATAAGGCAATTGGCAAAGCTATTAGCTATGTTTTTTGGTTTAGACTTCCAGATTTGACCGATTTGCAGGGCACTTTCCTTTGCACAGAAGATCACGAGGATTATCGCTTGGAAGATAATCTTGGTCAGAGAAGCTATGGTGACACTGGTTGCTACGGAAATTGGAGAGATCCATCACTTTGGGCAAACGACACCAACTGGCACTTCTTCGCTTTCGTTAAATCTGGCAACTCGACTTTGTGCCTCGACGACAAGTGCTCTCGCGTTGGAGATGCAACAGCAAACGTTCCCAATATAAAGCGGATAGAGTTCAACGGTGGTTGTGGTTGTGGATATGCAAACTTCGAGCAGGGAATTGAGATTGATGAGCTCAGGATTTACTCGAGAGAGCTGAGCATAGATGAGATAAAAGAGTTATACTTACGCTATGCTTCATGACGTTATCAACTATCTTGCAAGCTGCGAACTTAATGAGAAAGGAAGAGATAAATTTTGGGCGGCTGTGTTATTTAAACCATCAACCTACGTATTCAACCTCCAACCGTACTAAATCTCCATCTCTAAGTCGATAAAATGCGTACTCTCCCCTTGGGGTCAATATCATCATAACGCATCTTTCATCGATTCCTTCCTGCCATGAGATTTGAGTCCTCTTATCCCTGCTACTTGGTTCTATTCCAAAATCTGGTGGATGAGAATGATACCACCCGACTATTCTAAGCCCTTTTCTAGCCTCCTCTTCTGCCGAAAGGAGAGCTTCAGGTTTAATTTCTACCTCTGCTCCACTTCCTTCACTGGTTGGTATTGCATCGCACACGTAAACAACTCCTTCTCCTTCAAAAGCTCCAAGTAGAACACCACTAACCTCCCTTATCCCATCTTCAGTAATCGCTCTTTCACAAACGTCCTTTACTATTTTGAATTCGGCCTCTGTTAGCAAGCGAACTTCCACCATGATTACTATATAGTAGTAGTTGTTTTTAAAGCGTTAAGGATCGTTCTTAACCCGGAAGCGATCTCGCAAACTCTAACAACGAGTTGCCAAAGAAAGGCAAGTACTCGCTTTTCACTT
>CAZYXF010000045.1:3315-4448 GCA_964651025.1 uncultured archaeon | reverse complement strand
TCATGTAAGCTATGAGCTTCAATTTCTTGCCCAGCTCTTTGCGTGCTGCCATTTTCTCACTAATATCGCGTTGATATATTTTCATGCTGCTCTTTTATACGTTCCTCATTCAAGCCTAGTGTATAAAGTAAAGCGTTAAGTTCCGAATCTAATATGAGATTAGCGCCTGGTTCAAACTCTCTGATTCCGCTTTCCCCAAAAGGTATTGAAACACATACTTCGCTCATCTGTGCAATTGGAGATCGTTTATTAAACGTGATGGAGGATATGACCGCTCCTGACTTTAAGGCCCTGCTCGATATGTTAAGTGTAAATGGGTCATTGCCATCACCAGATATAGCGATCAGTACATCTGTAGGCGAAAAATCGAGATTTCTGTACGTATAGGAATCTAGAATTTCACACCGTTTTTCATTATTGGTAGCCCCTTCTATATTCTTTCCTCGTAATACAGCACATTTAGCAACTTTGCCGCAATATCCACCACCCCCTATTAGAAACCTCCTTTTCTTTAGCATTAGCCTGTTTAGTTCCATTAACGATTTCTCATCTACTCTCCTCGGAAGATTACCAACGTATCTTATAGCTGCGTCCATTCCTTTATCTAACTTTGTTGAAAGATCTGCTAGATTAAATGAAAGGAAACAAGCTGCTACTTCAAATGAAGTTCCTAGTACAGGTGGTGCGCCTTTTATCTCATCCTCCACGCTTTTTCCTCTATCCATCTTGCTTCTCCCTGGCAGATGAATCACATTTTCCCTTCTCGTGAGCTTTGCTATTGAGCTGTTTGGCCTTGAGGTTATAACGAAAATTTCGGCTCCGATATCTTTAGCAACTTTTGTTTGTTCTTTACTATCTCTTGTTTCTCCAGATCCTGAAATCGTAATAACAACGTCTCCTTCCCCTATACTTTTCATCCTCTCTGTAGAATATTTGAAAGCGTCTACCTCATGATCGAAGTAAAGCCTGTCCGCAAAAAGGCTCCCTATCTCACCCGACCTTCCCGAACCTATTACTAAAACTCTTCTTCCCTCATCACGCGCTCTCAATAGCTCTTCTCTCAAAGAATACAAGCTTTCCTGCTGTGTAACATATTCGAGGGCTTTTTCGCTGCTCCTTGAAAGGTTGAGAAG
>CAZYXF010000045.1:0-3305 GCA_964651025.1 uncultured archaeon | reverse complement strand
CTATCGGACTAGTATATCCCATAACTTGCGCAGAATTAAAACACTTTAAAATGAAAGTCGTACGAGTTTTGTTACAAATAGCGATAAAAGCTTACCTGACAATCCTAATTTTGGTCCTTCTTTTCTTCCTGCCAGCAAGCTCCTGCAGGATTCTCACAAACTGCTCATCAGTCAGGTGCTTAACGTTTCCTTGCTTGAAGAGCTGGTAGAGATAGAGCTCGAGCTGTAGGGCGAACTCTGGCTTGACCAAGCGCAAGTTAGCTAGCCTCTCACGGGAGCGCTTCTCAAGCATAATAGCGAGCGCTTTTTTGACTTCTTTCATCAGCTCTTCAAGCTGTTTTTGAGCTATGAGTTGCTGATACAAGTTCGAGTTCATGATTTCACTTTCACAACTACCAAAAGCTTTACGCTTTGATCTAGCCCTGGGCCTTGCTCGTTCCGCCGCCTTTAACCAGTTCCCTTATTATCTGGTTCACAAGCTTCCATCCTTTCTTCGTAAGCACATTTCCCTTTCTCGGTTTTTCCACAAGCTGAACTAAGCCGGCGCTTCTGAGCTGTTGTAGTATCGTCCTTATTATCTTCCCGCTAGCCTTTCTGAATCGCTCTCTTCTCCTTCCCCTCCTTTGCCTAGAGCCATAATAGGTTCGCAGTCTCTCAACGCCGAGTGGTCGCGAGGATAAGGCTAACTTCCTGAATATGCTTGCAGCCCTTATATACCACCAATCCTCTTGTTCTGGTGGCCGCTCTCGAGAAACGCCTGTTTTAACGAAAAGCGCCCATTCAGGTTGGGGGGTTATCTTATTTTCCTTGAAATACCTAGCAGTTTTCTCTATGAATGCCCATGGATCAACTTCGCGAAGCGTTGTCATTTTACTTCGTTGCACCAGAAGTTTTTAAAGCCCTAACTCGCCTGCTATGGCTTGCAGAGCCTTGAGCGCGAGTTCGAAGAAGCGCTCCCTGCTTATGCCCAATTTCTCGCAGTATAGCATATGCTCTCTATTGCACCTCCTTGCAAAATCGCGCTGCTTGAACTTCTTCGCTATGGTTTCGACGCGAACGCTAGCAAGCTTTTTATCCGGCATTACCAAAGCGGCTGCTATTATCAAGCCCGAAATCGCATCGCTTGCTATGAGCGCGTAGTCCAGTTTTGAACTCGGCATGACTCGCGTTCTCTCAAAATTGTGAGCAGCTATCGCGTGCTTTATCTCCTCGTCGATTTCATCACCTAGCATTTCAATCGCTAGCAATCCGTGCTTTTCCGGCGTTTCTCTCGTTAGCTCAAAGTCGAGGTCGTGAAGCACGCCAGCTATCGCAAACTTTTCTTCATTTTCGCCTATTTCCCTTGCAATTGCCCGCATTATGGCAGCGACCGCGATGCAGTGCTTGCGAAGCTTTTCGTCGCTTATTTTGCTTTTCATTAGCTCTTTCGCCTCCTCAAAGTCCATGCTTCTAGTTCACAAAGAAAAACGCAAAAAGCTTTGCAGGTACAAGCTAACGAACCCTTGCCCCTTCTTTTATGTCTTTATCCACAGTCAATAGCGCGATTTTTCCATCTGCTTCAGCAGCCAATAGCATGCCCTCGCTTTTCACGCCGCGAATTTCTTTTGGTTGAAGATTGGCGAGAATTATTATCTTCTTTCCTATGAGCTCCTCGCAAGCGTAGTCGCGAGCTATTCCAGCCACAATCGTTCGCCTTTCGTCTCCAAGACTAACTTCTAGCTTCAGGAGTTTATCTGTCCCCTCTACTCTTTCAGCATCCTCTATCTTCGCAACTCTCAAGTCTAACTTAGCGAAATCTTCAATCGTTATCAATTTTGTCATCTTTGAGATTGAGGAGAAAAGTATAAGAAAGCTGCAGTCGCTTTGTTTTTCGCTTTAGTGAAACTATTATTCCGCCTTATTTCTTGGTTTATAGGGCAGCCTAATAATTCTCCCGCAGTTAAAACAGCGAATCTTCAATTTCTTTGATTTTGGGTCGAACTTAACCTTGCATGTAATGCCGGGAAAGAGAAATGCATCGCAGTACTTGCACAGCTTCCTTTTTTGCTCTCTCGTCAAGCGAACTGTATATCGCATGCCAATCAGTTTCGCTAACTTCGCGTAGCGATTCGCAAGCTTTATCTCACCGCGTTTCACGGCCTTTTCCGCCTCTTTCAACAGGATTTCTATTCTTTCTCTCGCTATTCGCTTTTGCCACGCTGGCTTTCTTTGGGGTTTGCGCTTTGCCATCAAATATGATTTCACGCGAATTTCTCTTTAATCATCACTTGTTTACGCACTTCAAAAATGCGCCGGCCGGGATTTGAACCCGGGTCGCCGGCTTGGAAGGCCGGTGTCCTACCAGGCTAGACTACCGGCGCATGAAAGAAATGAGGGGAAAAAATAAAGAGATTAAACTTAAAAAATCGGACATCAACTATAAAATCGCAATCAAAGTAAGAAGGAAGCGTTATATTTAGCAGGTCGATAAAAATGATGCCACTGATTTACATTTTGGTCTTGCTGCTTACAGGGGGACTTGTAGGTTTAGTTTCTGGTATGCTTGGGGTTGGTGGTTGTTTTATAATGGTTCCAGTCCAATTTTTCGTCTTAACAGCAATGGGGATAGATGCAACAATAGCCATAAGAGTTGCATTTGGAACAAATCTGTTAGTTGTGTTTCCAACTGCGCTTAGTGGAGCTTTAAGGCATCACAAAAAGAAGGTGGTTCTCTGGAAGCAGGCGATAATTCTCGGATTAACGAGCGTTGCATTTACTTTTGCCGGAGCCTGGGTGGCGAGCAATTTACCTGCAAACGTTCTCAAAATAATTTTCGGCTCCGCAATACTTTTAGGTGCTCTCAGAATGGCAATCGCTCATCCGATAAGGGTTCACGGCGAGCCGCACGCAAATCCCTTAACTTATATTTTTCTCGGAGCAATTTTCGGTTTCGTCACGGGATTGATAGGAATAGGCGGCGGTGTTTTAATGGTTCCTCTGATGGTGATATTTCTTAACTACCACATGCACGAAGCGGTTGCTACTTCAACAGCGGTTATGGTTTTCACAAGTTTGGGAGGGGCAATAGCTTACATGCTTTACGGGCTTAATGTTCAAGGTTTGCCGCCTTATTCCATTGGCTACGTCAACCTTTTGCAGTGGGTTTTGCTCGCGAGCACGAGCATTCCAATGGCTCAGGTAGGAGCGCACTTAGCGCACAAAATTCATCCTCATGGGCTGAAATGGATTTTCATAGCTGTAATGGTTTACATGGGGCTTAAGATGATCGGTGTGTTCGCATGGTTGCATTTGCCATTGTGAGAGTT
>CAZYXF010000044.1:0-4658 GCA_964651025.1 uncultured archaeon | reverse complement strand
TGCCCCCGGGAGGATTCGAACCCCCGACCACCTGGTTAGAAGCCAGGCGCTCTATCCAGGCTGAGCTACGGGGGCATGATAAGAAAAAAAGAAGCTAAAGACAAAAAACTTACTCAATCTTCACCTTTCTCTCCTTCTTCTCTGGCTTTGCCTTTGGCGCTATTATCGTTAATATGCCATCTTCGAGTTTGGCTCTTACTTTCTCTGGGATTATCTCAGTCGGCAACCTATAGGTGTTCTCAACTCTGCTCTCCTCTGCACTTGCGAAAAACGCGAACTCGCTTTTCTCCTTTTCTATGTGCTTCTTTTGCGCCTTGACGTAAATAGCGTTTTCAGTAACTCGTAAATCTATCTCATCCTTCTTGAAACCTGGCAATGGAATCTGGACTATGACTTCCTTGTCAGTTTGCTTTACCTTCCCTTGCATGTGTGGAAATCGCGGAAAAGTTATTCGAGGTATTGTGAACTCAAATCTAAACGGCTCGCTCCAAAAGCTCTTTATCGCTTCCTCGAATTCCCTTCGCGTTCTCTCAAGCTCTTCGAGTGGTTCTTCCCAGAAGAATCGATACTTTTTCTTCTTTTTCTTGGCCATACCAACACCTAATTACAAGTTGTTTCTTGCCTTTTTATGAAATTCTCGTTTAGCGCATCCTCGCGAGTATTTGTTTCAAAAGGAAGTCAACACCGCCTATTTTTGGCATGCCATGCCCAGGAAGCAAGTACTTTATCTTGAGCTTTGCTATCTTCCTTATCGATTCCTGTAAATCTTTTTTGCTTCCAGTCGGCAAGTCGTATCTGCCAATTCCATCGCTGAAAAGCGTGTCGCCAGAGATCAAGATGTGCTTCTTTCGCTCATAGAGGCAGATGCTGCCCTTTGTGTGGCCAGGCGTCTCTATCACCTCGAACTTGAAGTTCTTCGTCTTTATCTCATCTCCCTCTTCAAGTTTTCTGTCAACTGTTATGCAGCGCATCTTTTTTCCAAACAAGTCAGCAATAGTTACTTTGCTATCTCCTCTTTCAAGCGCCTTCGCATCGTGTTTGTGTATTGCTATTTCACAGCCACACCAGTCGCGAAAGAGCTTGTTTGCGCCAACGTGGTCGAAGTGACAGTGCGTGTTAACGATGAGCTTTATCTCCTCTGGCTTTATCCCGAGGTTTATAAGATTCTCCTTTATCTGGGGGAAGAACAAGCCAGTCCCAGTATCGACGATTACTTCGCGATCAATTAGATACATGTTGCACTCATATCCAACGCCGTTCATAAGGAGAATTCCTTTATAGACTTGCATTCCCTACCACTATTCGAAGTTAGTGTTAACTTTTAAAAGAAAAGTCGCCCTTCGCCTTATATCGAAATGCGAAGAAATAACATGTCAGGTAGAAAAAGAGAAGCTACGAGAACGGACTTTGTAAGGGAAATGCTGAAGTTGGCAAAGTATGAGAAGCTAAATCCGATACAAGCTGCTGCTGTCAAAGCGGGCTTGCTGGAAGGTAAAAACCTCGTTGTTGCTGCGCCAACAGCAAGTGGAAAAACCTTCATCGCTGAGCTAGCAGCGATAAAAACAATAAGAGAGGGTGGCAAAGTTATCTACCTCGTTCCTCTAGTCTCGCTTGCGTTTGAAAAGTACAACGAATTCAAATCGAAGTACGAGAGGTTAGGAGTTAAAGTTGCGATAAGCGTTGGCGATTATGATAGCAGCGACCCTTGGTTGAAAGAGTACGATTTCATAGTCTTGAGCAATGAGAAAATGGATTCACTTCTTCGACATAATGTGACGTGGATAAGCGATGTGAAGCTAATAGTTTGCGATGAAGTTCACCTGCTCGATAGCGTTGACCGCGGCCCAACTTTAGAAGTTACGATAACAAAGCTCCGAAAGCTTTGTGATGCGCAGATCATAGCTTTATCTGCAACGATAAAAAACGCGAGAGAAATAGCAGCTTGGCTCAACGCAAGTGTTGTGAAAAGCGATTGGCGTCCAATAAAGCTCTATCGTGGCATAGCCTTTCAAAACGAGATAAACTTCTTTGGTTGGAGGAAGTACAGGCTTGAGGAGAGCAAAAGCATTGAGGTAGCGATAGCAAAGCAAACGCTTGAGCTAAAGAAGCAAGCTCTCATCTTCGTCGCAACTAGAAGATATGCAGAGAGCTTGGCCGAGAAGTTGAAGAACGTGACTAAAGATTATCTTGCTCAGGAGGAAAGGGAGAAACTCAAGCAAATAAGCAAGGAAGTTCTCGCTGCTCTTGAATCACCAACCACCCAGTGCAAGAAGCTTGCTAGCTGTGTTGAACATGGTGTTGCCTTTCATCACGCTGGATTGGTTGCAAGGCAAAGGGTTGCGATAGAACATGGCTTTAGAGAAGGTCTCATAAAGCTCTTGGTTGCCACGCCAACGCTTGCAATGGGCGTTAACTTGCCTGCGTTTCGCGTCATCGTTAGAGATGCTCGCCGCTATGTTCCAATGCTCGGAAGCGTTTACTTACCAACGCTCGAAGTCCATCAAATGTTTGGAAGAGCGGGAAGACCGCAATACGATGAATACGGAGAAGCGATTATCATAGCGAAAAGCGAGCGCGAAGTTAGCGAGTTTTTAGAGCGATACATAAAAGGTGAGCCAGAGGAGATTTACTCGAAGTTGGGCGTTGAGCCTGTGCTGAGAACGCATGTCTTGGCGCTCATAGCAAGTAAGATGTGCAACAGCTTTAAAGAGCTCGCCGATTTCTTCTCCCAAACCTTTTACGCACATCAGCATGGAAACGTTAACTTGATAATGCAGCACGTCAAAGCTATCGTGAAGAACTTGGTCAGGTGGAAGTTCGTTTCGGTTGAAGGCGAAAACGAACTCAAAGCAACTAGATTGGGAAAGCGAGTCAACGAGCTTTACATCGATCCTTTATCAGCGAGCATAATAATCGATGCCCTAATTGAGAGAAAGGAAGCGAGGCCAATTGGTCTGTTGCACTTACTCACCAAATGCATAGAGATGAAGCCGCTGTTGAGCGTGAGGCAAAGCGATCTTTATTGGCTTGAAGACGAAATAGCGAGAAACGAGGAATACCTCTTGTTCAAAGCTCCACAACCTTGGGAATGGGAATACGAGGAATTCGCTTGCGAAATGAAAACAGCACTCGCTCTGAACGCTTGGATAAACGAGGCAAGTGAGGAAGAAATTCTCGAGAAGTACAAATTAACGCCGGGTGAGCTAAGAAGCAAAATAGAGATTTGTGACTGGTTGCTGTACGCAGGTCAGGAGCTGATGCTGTTGTTAAGAAATATGGAGATTATAAAACACCTACGAAAGCTCAGACTTCGAGTCAAGCATGGTGTTAAAGAAGATCTGCTCCCACTTGTTAGGATTCACGGAATTGGCAGAATAAGAGCTCGCAAGCTGGCAAGAGCTGGAATAACAAGCGTCGCAAAGCTGAGAAAGGTTCCGTTGGCAACGCTCGAGCTTTTGCTTGGGCCAAAGACAGCCAGAAAAGTCAAGGAGATGGTTTCAAAGGAGGAAAGTGAAAGATCCCTTCTTGAGTTTGAAAGGGAAAATAAGATATAAGTCGCACTACGTTGAAGAACTTGAAGGAAGCGATCACACCTAAACAAGCGATTTAAGAGAAGCTAGGAGCTTTAGCTTTTCTCTGTTTCCTATTTTAGCCTCCTCTATTGCTCGCCTCAAAATCGCTATGCTCCTATCGTAGTTTGGCTTGTCAATTGGGTATGGAACGCGATCCTTACCGCCATGAGCAAAGCTGTATTTGGCTGGGTCTTTCCAGTCTATGCTCGCGCCGTAAATCAAATTGGCTATCAGAGCCAAAGCGCGAATGCAACTCTTTCCAATTCCTTTTATCTCGAGGAGTTCCTCGTAATTCCTTGGGTTTATCTCACGTGCTAGCTCAAGCTGCTTTATCGGGAATTTCCTTGGCAGCGCAAGAAATCTAACGTTCCCTATTATCTCCGCGAGCGTCAATTGCTTTTGATCTTTGACGAACTTGAAATATCGCAGGATGTTCTTCTCCTTTACTAAATCGACGCTTATCTTCCTTGCTTCCTCGCTCTTCTTTGAAACCATGTTCAGCACAGCCTTTTCCCTGGCTTCTGAGCAAATCGCGCTGTGTGGAGAGCGAACAAAGCTCTTCACCTTGAAAGAGAGCCAGTGATAGCGACGGGCTAGTTTTTTGTCGACGTTCATCCCTTGTTGCACAACTGCCCAGTTCCCACGCTCGTCAAAGATTATGACGTGATGGTACAAATCATAACCGTCTTGAAGCGCGACGTTATCTACTTTTGCGGCGAGCCTGGAAGCGCGCTTCAGCTTTTCTATTTTACTCGTTGTTAACGTTTCAATTTTATCGATTTCCTTCAGCGTTTCCTTTGCTGCCTTTCCCTTTCCACCGCAAATCGCTATGCCATGTTCTTCGATATTTAGTCCGGCTTTTAGCGCGGCTGTTAGCGTCGTGGTTAGTCCACTTGAGTGCCAATCATAGCCCAAAACGCAGCCAAGTGACTGAAAGAAATACGGGTCTGCCAACCTTTTCAGCAACTCTTTTGTTCCGTACTCGAGGATTATGGCCTCGCAAATCGCAGCGCCAAGTTTCTTCATCCTGTTGAAAAGCCAGATCGGGCATTTGCCATGATGCAAGGGGAGATAAGCAAGTCCGGT
>CAZYXF010000043.1:0-4740 GCA_964651025.1 uncultured archaeon | reverse complement strand
TCAAGATAGCTGTTTCAAAACTGATAAAAAACTCCTGGAGATTGGTTGGATACGCTACTTTTCTCTGACTATTGCTTATATCCGATTGCGCAGATATCTTTTCCAAGGAATTTATTTACAACTTGCATGTGCTCTTCCAATAATTCAAGCAGTCTATTAATGGTTGAGAATGGTGTCGGCCTGTTAAGTAGTTTTCTCCTTACCTCATCATTGTAAGGCCATGCAAAAAAGGTAAACGCGCCTGATCCGTAGCATTGTACTCCTTTCAATCCTGCGAGTTCCATTCTCCTTTTAAGCTCTTGTGGTGTGAAATCCTCTTCGTAACCAAACAAAAACTTTCCTCTCATCTTCAAATAACGCTGTCTGAGCTGGCGAAGAAGATTGCACCTATTTGGAACTATGATGCAAACTTTGCCTCCTCTCTTTGTTACTCTTTTCATTTCCTCTATCAATATTTGTCTTTCCGGATCAGGAAAGTGCTCATTTAATCCTATGCTCAGGGTGACGTCAGCAATTCCGTCCCTAAATGGCATATGAAATGCATCTCCAACCACAGGATAAGTAAGTTCTTCGCCATTCACAGCCTTTAACGCTCTTACATCTGTATCTAACATTATGAGTTCGAATCCTAGTTTTTTGCGTATCATCCTTGTTCTGTCACCAACGCCAGAACCTATATCGACTACTAGCGAGTTTCTTCCTACATCGTGTAAGGCTATTGAAAGGAGGTGTAATATGTTATCGTATCGTCCTGTAGCTGTGGATCGTACGCCTCGTTCATAAAAAGAAAAAAACGTCTCTATTGTTCTTTCTACAATCTCACGTCGCGCCTTCATTAATTGTAACCATTCGGTTATAGTTAAAAGAACATCCTTATCCCAAAGATCAGGAAAGTCAGGCCGATTAAAACGCCGACGTGCGTCATTCCTCGATAGAACTTCGACTGCGTGAAGTAAGTCGTTGGGTAGAAAAAGGTCATGAAGATCCCAAAAAGGGTTGAGAGCGCAGCAATGACAAGCTTCCAAGCCCCAGCTTCGACTGGGAGCATGAGCAAGTGATAGCCACCTATCAAAAGAGCGATGCAAAAGAGCCAAATCGCTACGACTTCTACGTCGCTTCTCCCAAGCTCAAAGCTGAGAAAAATTAAGAACAAGGCGAAGCCCATCAAAGCAGCGCCAATTAGCTGGGGTATCATGATTTTGTTAATAAAACAAATAAGCAATTTATCATGCGAGCCCTTGCGCTTGCTCATCTAGGATTCGCTCTGGTTATATATCTCTCGCTTTTAAACTTCACCGCAAAAGCCCTCGAGATCTCGCTAGTTCTCTCCTCTCTCATTATCCTCTTCGTCGATTTCCTCTCCTTCCGCGAGATACTTCGCGTAACTCCGCTCTTCCTCTTGTTTTCCATCTTCATCTTCGTCTTAGTTTTCTTTTCCTATGGCCTTGACCTCGCTATCTTAGCTTCGACTCTTGCTTTCTTCCTAACGATTTTCCTAACTCTTTTGGTTGGAGTGCGTTAGATTTTTTTCTTCGTTGTAAATTAATACGCATGGGATACATCTTGGAAAAGCTAGAGGATAGAGCTGCTTATGATAACTACTTCAACCCATTCAGGCCTGGAAAGTACACTGGTTGGGCAATTCTGGTTTTTCCCCCAGATAGGGAGATAACCCTTAACCCAACAGCCCCACTTGGCATATGGGGGAGCTTTTACTACGGCACGGTCTTCTGGCTAATAAACAACGAGTATCGCGTCGCAAAAGCTGATGAGTGGATAGAGATATCGCCGAGTCACACAGCCTTTTACCAAAAGGTCCTTGAAACCAGAGATGCTTTATCAGGAAAGGTTTGGAAGACCTTGCATGACCTCATGGACTTGACAGCCGACCTCGAGCTCATGCAGCACGACTATCGGCGCTATAAAGACATAGCGGACGCTTTTAAAGAAAAGGACGAGCACAGGCTAAAAGCTTGGTTCGTTGACCAAGTCGACTTCTACGCTGGGGAAGGAGCCCCAGGTCGCCTCTCCATGAGCTTCATGCAGCAACGCGGAATATTTCCAACGATAATCCAGGACTTCTTCGAAATGCAGAGCGAAGAGGACTTGAAAAAGCATCCGAGATTGAGCAAGCTGCCAAAAGTAGAAAAAGACGTGCTCCTAACAAAGTGGCGAGCCTATCAAGAGTGGAAGCGCTTGTTCAAGCGCGAAGTTGAGCTAAGGATGCAACACCTTGAAAAGTTGATAAGGGCGAAGAAAAAGGAGATAGAGCTGAAGCGGGCTGGGATAAAGGATAAGATAGCGAGGATTTTGTTGATATCTCGCGGTTTCACCAAGCCAGCGATAAGAGTAAAGCATAAAACAGAAGCTCTCGCAGCTCTTCGCCCAGGAGCAGAGGCGACGAGCTATTACTTCGTTCGAATTTGGGCTTGGAAGGAGTTCGTTGTGCCAGAGTTTTACAAGACGCCTGGCGAGCTGTGGGCATTGCACCCTGTGAATCCGTATGACGATTTCACTAAGCGCGTGCTCATCTTCAACGAGGACATTGGGCTAAAAGCCAAGTACAAGTGGATAACGAAGGAGTGGGTTGACGAAAAAGTCGAGGAGATAAAAAAAGAAGGCCTGTTCATAACAAGGAAGAGGCACTATACAACGCCTGTTCCCATACAGCCCTCTCCCTATTACGTTTTCTTCCAGATAGACTTCAAGCGATATACCATAGCCTTGCCTGGCGGGAAGGAGCTCGAAGACTTGACAATGGACATAAGGGCATTTTTAATGTCCCAAAACATCTTGCTCGTGAAGTTGCTTGAGAAAAAGGCGATGGAAGAGGAGTTTGAGTGGAGGATAGACGAGATGGTCGGAACAGAGCACAAGATAAAAGGCCTAGAGAAGGAGCTCGAGAAGCGAAAAGAGGAAAGAGAAAAACGTGGCGACATTTATCCCGAGATAAAGGAGGAGATGGACATCAAGAGCGAGTACAAAGAGAAAAAGAAAACTTGGTTTCCGCTTGAAAAGGTTAGAGATAAGCTGCAGAGCTGGTTTGGACTAAAGCTCAGATTGCTGAGGCGCACCCCATATGAGCGCGATTGGGAGCGGATAAAGCGCTTTTATTTATCGCCGCTGGGTCGCTATTACTGGAAGCCCCTGATAGTTTACATAAAGTCGAAGATGCTCGCTCTGAGGTGATTGTTTTCTAACTCGCAACTTTTATTTTGCGCGCTTGAAAAACATAATCTATGGTTTGGGCTAGGACGAAGCTAACGATTCTCGACTACCTTTACCCATATCAATGGGTTGTGATTGAGCATCGCGGGAAAAACGTTCAACAAGTTTACAAAAAGATACAGGAAGCTCTCGTCAATATATTTCGCGTCCCCTGGGACAACATACACGAGAGAATTTACGATTGGAAGCGAACCGAGCGAGGAGAGGAATTCAAGGTCGAGTGGGAAGCATTTCGCCAGTTCGACAACTTCACTTATTTAAGAATCGAGGTTCGCCTCAACGGCTTTGTTGGAAAAGACGGCGTTGGCTACGTTAGAATTCGCTATCGCCCGGCATTGATAACCGAGTATCCTCAAGACACTTTTTGGCAGCAGAGCATATTCTATGAGATGCTTCGCAGGCTATGGCACGTTATTTTCTACAGGCGGAGGAGAAACGAGTACTACATGCTTGCTCGCGAGCTTAGCGAGCAATTTGATCGCGAGATAAAGGCTTTCCTCGAGAAGCTGGGTGGATGAGATGCCAGCCCTTGAAATAGTCGATGATTTGCTCGCCCCAAGCGATTACATAACGATATCGACTAGGGCTTTCGATCCCATAAGGATATGCGCGATAATTCCAGAGATGTGCGAGGCTGTTTTGGAAATAGAAGCGAAAGATGTGCTCGAGCTCGTTTTCAAGTACGACATAACGAAATCTCCGCCTGGAAAGACTGGAATGCACTGGTTCTACGACATTTTATCTTGCGAGAAAGCATTCGATCGATGGACGAAAGCTGTTTACCGATTCAAGGTCGAGGGATACGTAGATCCGAATACGAAAATTGGAGACGTTACGGTTGAGATAAAAGGGTGGCTCTATACAAAGTACGAGTACTCAAACTTCTTGCAGCGCGCTTTCTGGCTCTTTTACAACTACACGTTCTACTACAAGCTTCGAAGGAAGTACTTGCGAATAGCAAAGGATTACCTTTACGATTTGCGCAATAGAATAGAGGCGCAACTCGGGATAAAAAGGCTTGCGAAGGCTTGATTACTACTTCTTTATTCCTCTTCTCTCCTTCGCTATCATCCGCAGCTTTTTAGAGCCGCAGCGCCGACACTTAACTTTGCCGGCAAGCACTTTTTCCATGTCAGCGCGAATTCTAGCCTTGCACTTCATGCAAATGAACACGCGATGAAAAAGCCTGCGAGCGACTTCAGGCGGCATTTTGGCTGGCATTCAAGTTCTTGAATTTAATGCTTTTTTGCTTTTTCCTTTTGGCTCTTCCACAACCAACCCATACTTTTCCAATCTCTTAAAGTGCCTGAGGTTTCTCGTCAACAGCTTTAGCCCATTTGCTATGGCAATTGAAGCCTGAATCAGATCAGCGTCGCCTATGAGCTTTCCCTCTCTTTTCAAACTCCTGTAAAGCCTGGCAAAGGTTAGCACAGCCCTGTTGTCTATCGGAAGCACTTTCGTCACCTTTTCCAAGTTCTCCTTCAGCTCTCTTCTTTCCCTCTCGCTTTCTAT
>CAZYXF010000042.1:2682-5047 GCA_964651025.1 uncultured archaeon | reverse complement strand
CTATCAGGGCTAGTAGAGAGTAGGAAGGATAAGGAGACTGTTGACGCTGTCAAGTTTCGCAATTTTTCTTTTTTCTTAAAATTTGAGAATTTTGCCCTTTTGCATTTCATTTTTTGTATAGGAGTGTGTTCAAGTTCCTTGGTAGAGCACTAAGATTTGAAGTAAGAATTGTACAAAAAGTGATGTTCACTTATGCCCAAAAACTGCCGTGATTTTCTTTTCCTTTTCATCAACCTTCTCAATTCTAGCAAATCCGACCCGTTCGAACTGAACAATTGCGTTGGCGCTCTCCTTGAGCAAATCAACTTCTCCAACTCCAAGGCTCGTTTTCTCTGGCCTTATTAACTTTACCTCTATCTCGCTTCCAACTGGAACCCAGTGAATTATGGGTAGGCCCTTTTTAACTTCGATGCTCGTAAGTCTGGCAGTTTCGCCTAGCCTGACGTTGCAAAGGTATTTTAGCCTCACCTCGCTGTTGCGATGTCTTTCAAAATCGCTCCTATCAACATAGACTTCGAACTGCTCATTTAGCCTTAGCACGCGATAGCCTCGTTGCATGGTTGGGTGCAAGGGAGCCTTAACGCTCTTTGGGAGCTTTGAAGCAGTTTGGCCATCGCATGCTATCTTGATTTTTACGGGCTCCTCGACGAAGAAGTAGCGGTTGGCTATTTTATCGACAACCTTTCGATTGTACGCTGCTAGATTTTCAAATGCTATCGTCGAGTCTCGAGGTGTTACGCCTATGTCGAGTATGAGCTTCCTCAGAGCAATTGGAGAGAAGCCCCGCCTTCTCAATGCCCTTAACGTCCCAAGCTTTGGATCATCCCAGCCGGAGTATATGCCTTCTCTTATCCCTTTTCTCGTCTTTGACTTGCTCAGGACCATGCCAAGCAGGGAAAGGCGACCTAGATTAAGGACATGCGGATACGTCCAGCCGAGGTAGTCGTAAATGTACTTTTGCTTCACTGTGTTGAGCGCGTGTTCTTGCCCGCGCAAGATGTGCGTTATCCTTAGCTCGTGATCGTCGATGGCGCTTGCGAAGTTGTAAAGCGGCCACAAATGCGCCTCCTTGTTTACCGGATGCTTGCTAGCATCGTCTACAATTCGCATCGCTGGCCAGTCGCGAACGCTCAAGTTCGCGTGCTGCAAGTCCGTCTTTATCCTCAACACAGCCTCGCCTTCTTTGTATTCATGCTTTAGCATTCGCTCCCATCTTCGCAACTGCTCGCTTTTTGGCAAGCCTCTACACTCACATGGCTCGCCTTTATCGCGAAGCTTTCGCCACGTTTCTATGTCGCAAGTGCAAACGTAAGCGTAGCCCAGTTCTATCAGCTTCCTCGCGTAGTTGTAATAGACCTCCAACCGCTTGGAAGCGTAGACTATCTCGTGAATTTCAATGCCAAGCCATCGCAGATCTTCTATTATCCAGTCGTAGAACTTAGCTTCTGGTACTTTGACCTTTGGATCTGTGTCGTCGAAGCGCAAGATGAACACGCCGTTGTATTGCTTGGCATAGGCATCGCAAAGGATTGCTGGCCTAGCGCTCCCTAAATGCAACGCCCCATCTGGATTTGGAGCGAAGCGAACTCGTACTTCGCCTGGTTTTGCGTTTGGAAGCGGAATTAAGCCGGCTCTTTCTTTTCTTCTTTCTTCCTCAAGTGCTACGCCAAGCTTTTCCGCTAGCTTTCTTTGTTCTTCAGGCGAAAGCGAGTTGACCTCTTCAACCACTTCGTTAACCAAAGATAGCACGTCCTTTACCCTTTCCCTAAGCTCTGGCTTTAATCCAAGCAATTTCGAAATCACGCTCTTCGCAAGGGCTTTTCCACCATGCTTGAGCGCGTTAGCAAGCGCAAGCTTTCTCGCTAGTTCTTTCACCTCTCTATCCATGGGGAAAATTGAGGGGAGAAAATAAAAGGCGAAGAGCTTTTGAGAGGGCTTTCACAAGATCAGGAAGGAGAAGAGGAAGATCGAGCTTACTATGACTAATAACACGAGCAAGATGAGTATGAGCTTCAAGTTTTGAATCGCGAACTTGAAAGCTAGAAACAGAAAGAATGAGTAGATGAAGCAGAGGAAGAACAAAACGAGCATGCTCGCTCCTGGTTTTGATAGCCCCATTGCGTAAAAAATCTCTATCAGTCCTTTCGCAACGATCGTTATGTCCTCGATTTGCTCATATATGAGACGAACAAGGAGTTTGACCAAAAGCACGAAAATTGAGCTTTCCATCAACTTTTTATACCCAGGCGGAAATTAAATATCGAAAGCATGCCCGTGACGCTTGGTGTCTTTGAAACAGTGATACAGAATTTGAATCAGTATGGATTCTATGGGTTTATATTGCCGTGGATGCTAGTATTTGCAC
>CAZYXF010000042.1:0-2582 GCA_964651025.1 uncultured archaeon | reverse complement strand
TTGAATCAGTATGGATTCTATGGGTTTATATTGCCGTGGATGCTAGTTTTCGGCATAGTTTACGGAATACTCGCGAAGACTAAATTCTTTGACGAGCGAATTTCAGCAATAATAGCGATGGTCCTCGGATTTTTCGTGACAGCGTACAGCGGAATTGGCGCGTACTTCGTTGCATTGAGTGGAATCGGAGCAACGTTGATAAGCGGCCTGCTCATAGTTGTGCTCTTCATAACCCTTTTTGGCTTCAGGATAAAGAAAGGGGAGCCAACCTTCAAGATATTCACGAGCAAGGAGTTCGGCTTTCTGTTAGTCGCGCTGGCTCTCGTTCTGTTCTGGGTAGCAGGTGGTGCTGCATGGACCGGCATTGAGCTGACAAGCGAAGCCTGGGCAGCGATATTCGCTCTCGTAGCGATTGGCTTCGTAGTTACCTTCGTGACGAAGAAGGAGGAAAAGGCTCCTGCGGTCGCAGCTCCTGCAGGAAAGGAGCAAAAGAAAGGATAGAAGATTGCTACCAGTTTTCTTTGCTTTTTGTTTGACTATGGCTACTGGCTTTATAGACACAAAATCGTAGAAGGCTTTTATTCATCATTTTGCAGTAATTATTATGAGATTCAGAGAAGCCGCAAGAGAAATCTCGCGAAAGGCTTTTGGCGTTGAGCAAGTTGTGCTTTCCCTTCGCGACGTTTATGCAAAAGGTGGTCCAAGACCCAAGCTGATAGTTTCATTTGAGGATGAGCGTTATCCGCTGTCGGGAAGGGAAATGGCAAAACTCGACACGCCGTTCTTTAAACTCAGGTTGGAAAGGGAAAGTTCGCGAACGGAGTTCGAGCGTGGATTGTCAGAGCATGAAAGAAAGCTTGAGTACAAGCTCTTTCCAGAGTGAATTAGTTGCAGCTTCATGATTTTTAAGCTTTTCGCTACTAATAAGTAATAGTGATGTTCATGGGCAAGAGAAAGAAGAGTAAGCGAGGTAACAAGCAGGCTAGAAAAACCGTGAAAGTCAAGCTTCGCCATTGTGACGTTTGCAAGGGCACGATAATCTATTTGCCAAAGCGAAAGGTGGCTTTTTGCTCGCTCTGCGGGAAGGAGTTCAAAGTTAGATAACCTCGTTTCTCCGAGCTTCCCACAAGTGAAGAGTTTGACAAACTGCAACCTAAGCTTTCATATGTAGAAGTGGTTGACCCTTCTAAGTAATAAAACAAATGTCTAATTTCCTTGCCAGGCTAACAACGCTTTCAAACTCTTTCCTCGTTATCCTTCTTGCCAGACTAGCGAGCTCTTCGCGACGAGGCACGAGATAGTCTGGCCTGTATTGATCCATGAGGTTTACTATGGCCTTTTCTCTAACGTTACTCGCTATCCATCGCAGCACTCTAAAAGAGCAGCACTCAACATGGCCAGGAAGGATTAAGTGGCGGATCACGAGCTCGCCGGTTCGCGAGGCTATTTTCAGGTTTCTCGTCACAACCTCAACGTAATTTGGGGCGCTGCTCAGCTTCATAGCACACTCGTTATTTCCATACTTGAAATCTGGAAGCCAGACATCGACGATTTTCGTCAAAATTTTCATTGCCTTTTCGCTCATGTAAAAATTTGAGTTCCAGATTATCGGCGTGTTTATATCGAGCTTCTTCATTTCGATTAGCAGGTCGATTATCCAGGGCAGATAAGGGGTTGGCTCTCCACCAACTAGGTTTAGGTTTTTCGCCCCTTGTTTTTTTCTCTCCCTAACTATGAGCGCAAGTTCTTTTGGCGATATCTCGAAGCCAGCCTCGTACCATTGCGATATTGGCCAGTTCTGGCAGTAAACGCAGCGAAAGTTGCAGCCCATGAAGAAAACTGTATGCGAGGGAACGAAGAAGTATTCCTCGCCATAATGCAAGAACTCGCTTGAAATCAAGAGCTTGTTCGGAGCGCCGCAAAAACCAACTTCGCCGCGAATTCTGTTGACGTTGCATTTTCGCTCACACAGCTCGCAGTTGCTTGCCAATCTCCTCGCTCTTTGTTTAAGCGATTTTAAACTTGTGTCTAAAAATTTCGCCCTTTTCTTGTTGAGCAGAATAGCCATATAATTTCTAAGCCTCATCTTAATCTCAGCTTCATTACCCATGAGTGCCATAATAAAGAGTGTGAAGAGTTATAACATGTTTGAAAAAGTTTTTCATTCCTATGAAGTCATGATAAAACTCAAAACTTTGCTCAAGAATTCGCATTTCTTTCGCCTCGAAGATGAAGAAGTTGCTCATTTTAATCTCTCATCTTATCCTTTAAGGCGGGGTAATGAGTGTAGAGGTGCTCATTCTTATTCCGTGGAGATCGAAGAGGAATACACAAATGGACAAACTGTTATGCTGGTGTTTAAAGGAAAGAGCGATCATCTGTATCTTTTAACTGACTTAACGGTCAAAGATGGAGAGATAAGACTACCAAAACCTGTGAGTAGATATTTCGTCTCCTACCGAGACAAGAGAAAGGGCGAAATATTATGCGAGATAATACCGCAAGAATAAGCTTTTAAGCGTTCGTTTTCAAGCTTATAAAGCAAAAGGTGCGAGCATGGCCGAGCAAGCAGAGAACGTCGT
>CAZYXF010000041.1:0-5048 GCA_964651025.1 uncultured archaeon | reverse complement strand
TCGAACAAACTCCTTTGTGGAGTAGAGCTTTCCCTTAACTCCTCTATTTTCGCTTGCAGATCAAAAACAGGCTTTCCATAAACGCCATCATATCCAGGGATGTAGCGAACCTCGTTGTTCCTCGCCTTTATTATCGCAAGTGCTATTTCCTTCTTCGTTACTTCACAAAGCTCCTCATAGCTAGCATTTAGCAGAACGTTTAGCTCGTTTCCGAACTTAGCTATTAGCTTATCATGCTCCTTTAGCACTCTTGCATCGCCAAGTTTTTCAACGCCCGTGACGAATGATATTATCTCGTAAAGCGGCAACAAAGTCTTGAAGGGTATCGCGTCCTTCGGGACGAATCCCTCTTCTCTATCCGCAAGCTCCTCAACGCGATGTAGCACACCAATAGTTAATTTCTTCCCGCAAACAGGGCAGATGTTGTTGAACTTCATCGCCTCCTTTGGAGCTAAGCGAACGTTGCACTTGCGATGCCCATCGTAGTGATACTTTCCATAGTTCGGCGACACTTCTATTGTGAAGAGAAATCGCTTTTTGTCCTTCTTTTTTACAGCATCGAACAGCTCGTAATAGCTCAGGCTTTTCAGCTCAAAGACATTCGCTTCTCTTCCTAATCGCCAAGGATGTGGCGAGTGCGAATCGCTATTGCTGAGTAAAGTGAATTTATCGAGTTGCGACAATCTCCAGTTCATCGCGGGATCCGAACTTAGCCCTGTTTCCAAGGAGAATATGTGGCGAGTTTGATCTTCATAGCAGGCTTCGACGCTATCAAAACCGGAGCGAGAGCCGAACAAAGAGAACCAAGGCGTCCAAATGTGAGCGGGAGTTATTACTATGTCCTTGCTTATTCGCATTAATTCTTCAACTAGCTGCGCCGCACTTAGCGCGAGTGTTGGTCTGCCGTCTTTGCTTAAATCACCATATTTCGCGAGCGCCTCGTTGATCTGCTCAACTATTTCAAAACTCGGGGCGTGAATGACGTGATGAATTCTCTTTATCTCGCCATTTTTCTCAAATACCGTGCAGACCTCGCAAGTCAGCATAAATGCAACGCCATTGTATTTGTAAAGCCCAGTTCCTTCAATTTCTTCAAGCTTTGATTTCAGCTCGTGAAACCATAATGGATGAGTGAAATCACCAGTTCCAACCAAATTGAGCCCCTTTTTCTTTGCACCTTCGCTTATGCCGTGCAAATCCATCTGCTTGCTCGTCGCGCGTGAATAGCGCGAATGCAAGTGCAAGTCGCAAATGACAAGCATGCATAAGGTGGTGATGAAGTTATAAAAGCGAGCCAGAGATAGTAAGCTTCTATGCTGATGTATAGCTAACTTAAACACCTTTTTGCGCTCGTAAAGAACTCTTTAAATGAACGTCTTTGCCTATTTAGAGAATTTCCTGGGAAGTAGAATCGTCGAGAAACTTAAAGAGAGTATAAAGCTCTATAATCTACCTTGCATAAGGGTTAACACGTTGAAAATAAGGGTTAAGGAATTAACTGATCGATTGGAATCAAAAGGCTGGCAACTGAAACCAGTGCCCTGGTGTAACTACGCCTTCTTTGTCGAAAAACACAGTGAAGATAAAATAGGAAAGGCTGTTGAACACACACTTGGCTATTTCTATACGCAAGATGCCGGGAGCTTGGTTCCTGTTATCGCTCTCGATCCAAAACAAAACGAAGATATACTCGATCTTTGCGCTGCTCCTGGCTCCAAAACAACGCAAATCGCACAACTTATGAAAAACACAGGCGCTATAGTTGCGAACGACGTTAGCGTTAAGCGGTTAAGGGCGCTTCGTTTTAACTTGCAAAAGTGCGGCGTTGCTAATTGCGTCGTTACTTTGTATGACGGTAGGAAATTCCATGAGCTAGGATTGAAGTTCGACCGCATTCTCGTCGACGCTCCCTGCACAGCAACTGGCAAATTAATAGGCCATGAAGCCAAAAGCGTTCTCGCTAGCTGGCGGCCTTGGGCGGCCAGAAGGTTAGCAAGGCTGCAAAGAAGATTGCTCGAGTCTGCTATACAGTGCGCGAAGAAAGGCGGAACAATTGTTTATTCAACCTGCTCTATAGACCCAATTGAAAACGAGCTCGTTGTCGATAAATTGCTTCAAAAGCACGAGAACGTGAAAATCGAGAAAGTTAAAATAAAAGGATTGGATTGCGAGCCTGGCTTAACGAAGTTCGGCAATTTCGAAGTAAGCAGCGAGCTTGAAAAGGCGATTCGCTTTTATCCTTGGCAAAACAATTGCGAGGGGTTTTTCGTATGCAAGCTGCGCGTCTGTTGAACGAAAAGGAAGTTAAGGAAGTGCTTGGTGTTATTAGACGCAACTATGCTTGCGATGTGGAGCACAAGCTTAAGAGATTTCTCTTCATCAAAACGAGTAAGGAAAAAATCCGCGTCCTTACTCCACGAGCTTATGAGCTCATGAAGAAGTTGAGGAAAGCAAGACAGGTGATGGCAGGGTTATACATAGGGAGGATGAAAAGAAACGCGAAGATAAAACTCTCGCTTGAGGGCGCGCAAATGGTTGGAGAAAAGGCGAAGAAGAACGTCGTTACAATAGACGAGAAACACCTCTACGATTTCCTTTCAGGCGAAGATGTCGAGCCAAAAAGCGCGGAGAACTGTGAAGTCAACAATTTCGTCATAGTCAAATGCAAAGGCGATGTTATCGGAGTCGGGATTCTCAGGAAAAAGGACGATAAGTTCATTATAGAGAACCTCGTTCCAAAAGCTAGAAGACTGATTTACTTGAAAGCCGCGTAATTTTTATAGACCATCATATAGTATTTAATGGAACTTCGAAAAGTAGACCTGCTTTTCTGGACTCTTATAATAGCGACAATTATCTTGGCTTTCATTGCTTTAATCGGTGGTTTGAGATGAAGGTCGGGAAGTAGTATCTCGACCTGCTCTTCTGGATTCTAATTCTCCTTTCAATTTCCTTAATAGCTTGGCACATGTTTGGCTCTCCTGACATAGAGTCAACGTTAATATCAGTTGTCCTTTTTGTTACAAGCTCGGAATTGCTTCTGTGGAGGAAGATCTTCGAGTTAGAAAAGGAAGTGACAATAAAAATACGAGAGCTTGAGAGCAAGCTCGAGAGTTTGCTGCGCAGTTAGTTTTGCAAAACCCGCAACAGATTTATCCTTTTTCTTCTTATCATTAATCGGGTCCGTGGTCTAGTGGCATGACGCCACCCTGACGCGGTGGAGATCCCCGGTTCGAATCCGGGCGGACCCATTGGGAGAAAGGATGCAAGAGATCGATTTGAGAGAAGGCACTTTAGTGCTGCGCGTTCACGAGTTGCTGAACAGGAGAAGCTCAACCCTATTCCTTGCGAAGTCAAGAGATGGGAAGCTCGCTGTGAAGAAAAAAGGAAGAAAGCTTGTTGTTATTCACGAGCTGAAGAGAAAGCCAACCAGAGTCGAGCTGGATTTAAACGAAATCGATCCTTACGAAATAGACGAGCTCGCTATAACATGGAACGTCTTCACAAGGAAGTTCTGCCTCTACATAAATGGCGAGCTGTTCTTAGAGACAGAGCTCAGCTACAGTGAGCTGCCAAGTTACATAATGTGAAATCGCATCGCATGTGAGTAAAAGACCTTGATGAAAAGCAAATATAAAAACCAAGGAGGTCAAAATTCCAAATGCCAAAGTTGAAAAGGGCACTCGGCCTATTTGAAACCACCTTGGTTGGAGTTGGCATAATACTCGGCGCTGGAATCTACGTTCTAATTGGCGAGGTCGCGGCTCTTGCTGGAAACGCAGCCTGGCTCAGTTTTGCTTTGGTAGCTGTTCTATGCGCTTTTACTGGCATGAGCTATGCAAAGCTCGCAGCTCTATTTCCAAAAGCAGGAGCGGAGTACGTTTACGTGAAGCATGCGTTTGGAAAAGAACTTGCATGGCTTGTTGGCTGGTTCCTAATTGTTGGTTGCATAGTTGGCACAGCAACTGTAGCGATCGGATTCGCGAATTACTTTGCTGCCATGTTCAACACACCAGTTGTGCTAACAGCTTTAACTTTGGTAGTTATCTGTTGCTTTATCCTCTTGCTTGGCGTTAAGGAAAGCGCAATCGTTGAGATAGCCATGACTTTTGTCGAGACTTTGGGGCTAATAGCGATAATACTGATCGGAATTCCTAGGTTGGGAAGCGTCAATTACTTCGAGCTAGCTAATGCTGGCGTGGTTGGCGTATTTCAAGGAGCCACGCTTGCATTTTTCGCCTACATAGGCTTCGAATCCATAGCGAGATTGGCGGAAGAGACGAAAAATCCAAAGCGAAACATACCTCGCGCAATTCTGCTTTCAATAGCAATAACAGCAACGCTTTACGTTCTCGTTGCTTTTTCTGCTATATCAACACTTGGTTGGCGTGAATTAGCGAAAAGCAAGGCACCACTAGCTAGTGTAGCAGCAAAGGCTTTTGGCGACGTTGCATTTAAGGCTCTATCAATCATCGCTTTGTTCTCCACCGCTAACACAGTTCTCGCCGTAATGCTCACCACGATAAGGTTGATTTATGGAATGGCCTCGCAGTTCGCATTGCCAAAATTCTTGGCCTTTGTCTCTCGCGGCTCTCGTGTTCCGTGGACAGCTACGCTTGCAACTACGCTTGCTACGATGGCTTTTATATTGATAAAGGAGATAGCAGTCGTTGCTAACATGACGAACTTTTTGGTGATCTCTACTTTTGCCCTTGTTAACGCGAGCTTGCTAGTTATACAAAAAAGGAAAACTAAGAAGTGGCTGTGCAGGTCAAATCTAATTCCCTTGCTTGGAATAATCACCTGTCTTTTCATGTTGCTCCATGTCACAGCACAAGCATTTTGCTTTGGCATAGCTTTGCTTGTTTTCGGCTTCGTCTTACACCGAATACTAAAACGCTTCAAAATAGTTAGAATTTGATTTTCATGGAATCACTTGCATTAACGTTTTCAATTTTTTCGCAAATTTAGCTCATGCGCCCGTGGTCCAGTGGCAAGACGCCGGCCCCCCAAGCCGGCGACCCGGGTTCGAATCCCGGCGGGCGCAT
>CAZYXF010000040.1:0-5058 GCA_964651025.1 uncultured archaeon | reverse complement strand
AGAGAAAGATCATAAGCGGGCTAGCTTTTTTGTAGCGAATTATCTCATTTCTCCCATACTTTTGCAATAATTTTCTCGCCTCATTTTCCGTCAAACCCTTCAAACGCATGGTAATGGATGTAACGCGATAAATTAAGCTTTGGCGTTTGTGGTCAGAGAAAATCGTTCAAACATCGCGAAGAGTCATAAAAAGAGGCTTGTGTAATAAAGGAGATGAAGCCGCTGCTCGTTATCAATACAAAGGCATATGAGAGCGCAACTGGCGTAAAGGCGCTGAAGTTAGCCGAGATTTGCGAAAGCATTGCGAACGAATTAAACGTTGCTATAATGCTTGCTGTGCAACCAAGCGATGTTTTCCTTGTCGCAAGTCAGGTTTCGATTCCTATTCTTTCGCAACACTGCGACGCGAACTACGGAGCGTTTACTGGCAGCGTTACAGCGAAATCGCTCCTCGACAATTGCGCATATGGAACTATGCTAAACCACAGCGAGCACCGCGTTGATGAAGAAACTATAAGAAAAGTCATAGAGGAGTGCAAGAAGTTAAAGCTCAAGGTTTTGCTATGCGTAGCCAGCTTGGAGGAAGCAAGAAAATACAAGGATTTGAAGCCGGACTACATGGCATTTGAGGAGCCCAGCCTGATAGGCGGAAACCTAAGCATAACGCAAGCCTTGCCGAAAAGCGTTGAGGAGTTCGCAAGGCTTTGCAGAAACGCTGGCATCTCGCCGCTCTGTGGAGCTGGCATAAAAAGAGGCGAAGATTTTCTCGCAGCGATTGAACTGGGTTGCGATGGCGTTTTGGTTGCGAGCGCGGTCGCTAAAGCCGCGAACCAAAGAGAAGCTATTCTCGAGCTCTGCTCAAAAGTCGTGGAGAAGCGATGAGAAACGAGAATCACGCGAAGAGCGAAGTAAAGGAAGCGTCGGTTATTCTTACTTCTCTGAACTCGCCGAGTTTTGCAGGGCTTTCCTTTAAGACAACTGGTTTGTAACTCTCGTTTCTCCCTATGTAGTTTCCTTTCTTTTTGTTGAACTCGTCAACCAAGATTTCGCATTCGCTTCCAACCCACAGCTCATTTCTCTTAAGGGCGATCTCTCTAACAAGCTTTGTTAGCTTCTTGCTTCTCTCTTTGGCAATGTTCGTTGCTACTTGCTTCTCTTTGCTGAGCTTCAAAACTGGGTGTGGGGAGAATCGAGAAACGTTTACGTAGTCAAATTCCAGTTTCCTTATAAGCTCAACGCTCTTGTTGAAATCTGCTTCACTCTCACCAGGAAAGGCGACTATTACATCTGTCCATATAGACATGAGTGGGAAATGACGACGGAACTTGCGAACCAAATCCGCGAAATCTGCAACGCTATACTTCCTGTTCATTCTCTTCAATATCTTATCGCTTCCGCTCTGAACCGGTAAGTGCAAGAACTTGAAAAGGTGCTCATCCTTCAACAAACGGAGCAACTTTGGGGAAATGGCAAACACGTTGCTAGGGTTCATCATCCCCAGTCTAATTCTGTATTTCCCTCGAACATTGGCTAGGATTTCCTCAAGTAGCTCTGGAAGCAAGCTTTTGTCAGCTATGTCTAATCCGTAGCTCGCTACGTCTTGACCTGTTATCCAAAACTCCCTAGCGCCTAGTTTTTTAGCCCGCTCAATTTCCCTGACGATTTTTTCTGTTTCGTAGCTGAAAATCTCACCCTTTGCTAGCTTCACAACGCAAAAAGAGCAAGCGTTGTTACAGCCCTGACAGATTTGGATTATCTCGATCACCTCGCTCATCCGTTTGCGAGGCAGATTTACCTTCTCCTCTTTGTTCTTTCCAACGAAAACCACTTGCTCACCCTTTAAAACAGAGAGCACAGCTTTTGGGAATTTCGCTAGGTGATTTGTTGACACATAGCTCGCGAGAGGAAAGAGCTCGATCAGGGTTTCTAGCTCGACCTCTGGCATGCAACCAGCGATTATAACTCTTTCTTCTCCGAAAATCTCAGCGAGCTTTCTTATCCTTGCTATCATCTTGTTCCTTGTTTTGAGCTTCACACAACACGTGTTTATTATTGCTACGTCAGCATTGGAAGGCGAACTTACAACGTTAAATCCAGCTCTTTCAAGCAAGCCAGCGATTACGCTGCTTTCAAACTTGTTGCTCGCACAGCCATAAGTTTCGAGGTATATAGAGGTCATGAAGAGGAATTTCAAGAAACTTAAAAGCCTCGCTTTTATAGCTTCTTCCAAAACAATCACATGGAAAAGCAAGAAAAACAACTCGTTGTCTTGGTAGATGAAAATGACAAGGAAATCGGAGTTGAGGAGAAGATAAAGGCGCACAGGGAAGGGAAGCTTCACAGGGCATTTTCAATATTCATTTTCAATTCCAAGGGCGAGATGCTCTTACAGCAAAGGGCAAAGCACAAGTACCATTGCGGTGGCTTGTGGACAAATGCTTGCTGTAGTCATCCAAGACCAGGAGAAAGCTTAAACGATGCTGTGCACAGAAGATTAAAGGAGGAGATGGGATTTGACTGCGAGCTAAAGGAGATATTCTCTTTCATTTATTACGTCGAATTTGACAACGGACTAAAAGAGCACGAGTTCGATCACGTCTTCATTGGAGTTTTCGATGGTGAGGTAAAACCAAATCCAGATGAAGTTCAGGACTTCAAGTGGGTTAAGATAGAAGAGCTTGTAAAAGACATAGCGAGCAATCCCGATAAGTACACCTATTGGTTCAAACTCGCGCTTCCGCGCGTGTTAGAGGTAGCGGAGAAGGAAGGACTGATAAAGTCAAATTGAAGTAACGCGAATTGGTTGACAAAACAGAGAGGATTAGCAGCCTTTCCCAACTCATACAACTTGACAACCCATTTTAATTTTCGTTTTTCCTTTATCAGCTTAACCTACGATCAAATCTACTTCATTCCCTTTCTCTCCCGAATCCTAGCTATCGTTTGGTCTTTCAGGTCTTCTGGTATCTTCTCAAACGTCACGTCGACGAGCGAATAAAAACCACGCCCACCAGTAGCGCTTTTCAGCGCGGCTTCAAAGCCGAACATCTCGCTAACCGGGACGCGAGCCACTATTATGCTCGCGCCAGCTTCGCTCTTTATCTCGACTATCTGACCTCGCTTCATTTGCACGAGCTCTATCACATTGCTCATGGTTTCCTCTGGTGTATCAATGCGAATGGTTTGTATCGGTTCTAAAAGCGTTGGATCAGCTTGCAATATGGCTTGCGCTATGGCCTTTCTAACCGCTGGTATTACCTGTGCAGGACCGCGGTGAACAGCGTCCTCGTGCAAAATCGCGTCGACGAGTTTTACTTTCACCTTTGAGAGTGGCTCGCCAGCAAGTGGGCCGCGGTCACAAATTTGCTTGAATGCGTCGAATATCATCTCTATCGTCTCGTGCAAGTGCTGAACACCACGAGTTAAATCGATGAAAACGTTAGTTCCGTAAACGTAGCGAACGCCGCGTGCATCTTCCTTGCTCATCCCGCGCTCGGCGAAAAGCTTCCAGAGCTCCTTCTTTCTAATTTCACCTTCCGGTATCTCATTCTTCAATATGGCTTCGTAAACCCCATCTTCCAATGGCTCAACGTAAAGATAGAACTTGTTGTGCTTGTTCGCCGACTTGCCTTCAACTACATCGCTTTTAGCCCGAACGGTTTCGCGATAAACGACAATTGGTGGCGATGTTACTATATCTAAGCCATATTTCTCTCGAAGCGGTCTCTCCACTTTCGCTTCGATGTGAAGTTCTCCCAAGCCAGAGACCAGATACTCGCCAGTCTCGCGATTTATGTAGACCTTTAGCGTCATGTCCTCCTTTGCTATTTGCCTGAGCAAATTGACCATCTTTTCCAAATCCCTTGGGTCACGGGGCTCAATTGCCTTTGTCACAACAGGTTCAAACAAGTGCTTTATCTCAGCAAATGGAGCAATTACATGATCAGCCTCACATAAAGTTTCTCCTGTAAACGCCGTTGGTATGCCAACGATCGCTGCTATGTTGCCAGCAGTTATCTCCTCGACTGGAATGCGCTGTATTCCCTTAAACACAGCAACTTGCTGGATGCGCTCCTTTCTCCCCTGCGTTACTAGATAAACCTCTTGCCCCCTGTAAACCTTTCCTGAGAATATGCGAACAGTCGCTACTAAGCCGACGTGTGGGTCAGGAATCATCTTCGTGACTATCGCAGCTAATGGGCCATTAGAATCGCAATTAAGCATGCTCTTTGCTATCTCGCTTTGCGCATCTCCTGTCCAGATTTTTTCGAGCCTATACTTTATGGCTTCGATTGGAGATGGCAAGTGCTTTATTATCATGTCAAGCACAACCTTGTGAAGTGGTGCAAGCTTTGCTAATTCATCTTGCCTACCCTCGTTAACGTAGTTTATTATATCGCGAAACGTTATCCCGCTCTTCTCCATGAAAGGAATCGAGATTGCCCACCTTTGATAAGCAGAACCAAATGCAACGCTACCCTCTGCGACATTTACGATCCAATCCTTTGCGAATTGTTTTTCTGCGTACTTCATTATCAATGCGTTTACGTCGTTTATTATCTTCACGAAGCGCTCTTGCATTTTTTCTGGCGTTAGCTTTAGCTCGCGAATCACACGATCGACTTTGTTTATGAACAATACGGGCTTAACTCGCTCTCTCAAAGCTTGTCGAAAAACCGTTTCGGTTTGCGGCATGACTCCTTCGACAGCACAAACAAGAACTATAGTCCCATCGACAGCACGCATTGCTCGTGTTACATCGCCACCAAAATCAACATGCCCTGGTGTGTCGACGAGGTTTATCAGGTAATCTTTTCCTTCATACTCATGCACCATGCTAACGTTTGCTCCATAAATCGTGAGCTCTCGCTTTCGCTCTTGCTCATCGAACCAAGTAAACATGACTTTACCAGCCAGTTCTTCTGCTATCATCCCAGCTCCTGCCATTAGGTTGTCAGTGAGAGTTGTCTTCCCATGGTGAACGTGGCTAGAAGTGGCTACGTTTCTAATTCGCTCTGGATGTCGCATCACCTCCTTAATTCGCTCTATCATGCTCCG
>CAZYXF010000039.1:0-5197 GCA_964651025.1 uncultured archaeon | reverse complement strand
GCTTACAATGCAATTGTCCTGATTTCCCACACTGCAGCGAGAGTTTGAGAAGTGAAGTTTGCGATAAAATTGGCGTGTTCGATTGTGGGATGAACCTAATCCAAGCCTGTTGGCAAAGGGTTAGCTGTAGTGATGTGCCAGCCTATTACTTCAACGCGACCGGAAATCTAACAGAGTGGACAGTAACTTACTGGAGGTTGAGAAAAAATGGATATTGCTCGATAAACGGAAATCCGGCATGTAAAGGCGAGTGTTTTGTAGAGGACTTCCAACCTTCGCCACCAATTGGACATATTTACAAGTTAAACGAGTCGCTCCTCTGCTACAACTTCTGTCAGCTCAGTGGGAACGTCGATTTCTATCGCGACATGGATTTCATAGGAAACGTAGAAGTTGGTAATTGTGTCGTGCCGAAAATAGAGGTTGGCAGATTAGTTGGAGGCTTGACGAAGCAAGATGTGATAAGCGTTAATCTCACACAGAGTTGCTGATTTTTATTGCTCGAAAATTATTTTCATGAAGGGTTTAACTGTGTCCACTTTGGTAATTGTGCTGATAGCCCTTGCTGTAATAGTTGGCATTTATTTTGTCATTAACTTCATGGTTAGCGGAACCCAAGAGCAACTTCTCTACATCAAGGACTATTTGAGGGTGTTTGGATGACAAGCATAGAGCTTTGCATCACGCTTTTAGGAACTTTAACGCTTTTCGCCTTTCTCCTAATCAGTGTTTTCTTCCCGACGTTTTTAGAAAAAGGCGGAATACTCGAGCTCTTGGAAAGCCAAAGAAGAAGTGATAGATGTGTTACGGATGCTGATTGCGTGGAAGGTGTTTGCGTTGGTGGAAGGTGTACTTGCTATGTAGACGAAGATTGTGTTGGCTCTTGCTTTATGCCTCTCGGCTATTGTAGATAACATGCAACGACTCCCAGTTTGGTTTTTCGTCTGCGCTGTTGCAGCAGCGATTTTGATAGCTGCTTTTGTTCTCACTTCGTCTAATATACTTCACATTGGCGTTCCAATAGGGAAAAAGATAGGCGAATCCTTTAGCTCCTTTTTCTCCACCCTTCAACAGACTTTAAGTAAGATACCTGGCTGATAAATCATGCCACTAAGAAAGGGGGCAGAAATTTTGTTCGCAGCTCTTGTTTTTATTTTTACAGTGTTTATAGCTTTTGCCATACTTGGACCGCCGTGGTCTATGGTGAAGGAACAGAACCAAACCGGAGTTAAACGAAATGCTTGTATCGAATGGGCGTTTAAGTGGGGTGGAAGAGAAGAGTGGCTAACAGAGGAGAAAAAGGACTTGCTGAACTGCACAAGCCTAGAAGAGTGTAAAGAGGTCTGCAACACCTTGCTTGCTGGGACTTTTAATCTAACCACATAACTATTTATGCGAGGCGTGACTCTACTAATCGAGATCATCATGCTAATCGTTTTTCTCATCACTCTCGTTAGCGTGATATTAGCCATAAAAGGCTTTGGGTGATCGAGTGCGGGCGTTTCTATTCAGTTTGCTTATGCTGCTCGCCAGTTTAGTAGTTTACGCAACTTTTGCTTTCTCCCTTGCCCAAATTGGAATATGGGTCTTAAAGAACGTTTACTCGCTTGATGGGAGGCTTTTGCAAGAGAAAATATCCTTTGCCCTTAGCGCTGCGATGCAAGCTCCAGATAGATTTTACCTTGCGATCAACTTGAAAGGAGTTCCGCATGAGATAAGGATAAACAAAGACCCGCCAAACGTGGAAGTGAAGGTTCACAAGCCACCATATTTGCCAACCGAAATTGAGCTTCGACAACCAGAGCCTGTGAGCTACGTGAAGTTCAAGGGGGTTGAGCTGAGTGGCGATTGCATCGCAAGGTGGTGCAAGCTCTCGGAGAATTTGACTATAATGGAGATTGAAAAAAGCGGGAACACTATAGTCGTTCATTTCATTAGAAGGTGAGAGGATGAGATCAATAGCTTTCACAGACATGTTCGCAACCATTATCATGTTGATTTGCTTCTCGGCATCCGTTATAGTTACTGTAAACGCAAATTACGAGGTTTATCTAGCAATTTGGAACGAAACCTACAAGCGCTTCTTGATAGATTACGCAGAAGCCATTACCAAAGCCCCTTGTCTGGTAGACGAACCTGGGCTTTTCAACGAGACAAAGCTCTCAAATCAAAGCGAATATTGCTCGCAAACTTCTGGTGATTTTGATTGCATAGAATGCATCGAGACTTATAAGGGTGAGTTCAACGGCTTGGTGACGAGGATAAAACTTAGTGACGTTACTTACTGCTATGGGACGTGTAGTGGAAATGAAGGGAAATTCACCCTACGATTTCCTGTAAGCGTTAAAAGAGAGAGCGGCGAGATTGAGGTTGGAGAGCTCATCCTTAAAATTTGGTGAGAAGGTGCGCTCGATCTTGCTAGCCTTTTTCGGCTCGTTTTTCTCAATAGTAATCCTTCTCGCCTTTGTAACAGCTTCTTTCATCCTCGCTACCCTTTTCTACTTTTGGAAGCCTGATGCAGAGCTTTATCTCAGCGTTGAGTACATAAACCAACCAGCCCAGAACGTGATGCTTGGCATGTTAAATCACGAAGGCAATGGGGTGAGATTTAAGGACTATTTGGTCTACGCTGCCATTGAAAATTCTGCTTGTCCTTACGTCTTTGAAGATTGGAATGTAACGCAAAAGTGCATAAGTTCGACGCTTGATCAATTTGTAAGCAAAGTGAGCGAGATAAGCGATCTTTATCACGCTTGCGCCTTTTCCTTTGACACAAAGCCAAGGTTCATTAGATGCAGCGGTGAAGACGTGCTTGAGAACAGACCTTGGAAGAGCAGGGCATCGATAAACGTGATAGAGGACAAGTGGTTCGTGATTTATCTCGGTTGGTAGGATGAAAGGAATAGCCTGGTTCGTTGTCGTGATAATAATAGTCGCTATTGCTGTCGCTGTTGGTTGCACCTATCTTTACATCGTTTCTCTTTTCTCCGTGACAGAACACGCAACTGTGAGAGATGAACAAGCCATCTTGCTCAGCGCTCTCAACTTATATCACGCCCAGCTCCAAGTCCTGCGAAGCTCAGCTGAGCTTGAAGCGAAGTTGCTAGCTAGGGATTTGGGAATAAGGCGAGGGGGTGTTTACGAGCTTTGCAAGGTTAGGACGTGGAACTCAAGCTGCCCAAGTTTAGAAGAGCTAAAGGATTACTACAAGCGGCTTTTCGTGGAAAGGCTAGCTATCTCAAGGGAGCTTGGCGAAGCTGGACAAATAAAATCGAGGGAGCCAGAGCTGGTGAGCATTAACCTGAGTGAGAACTGCGTTCGCGCGAGCTTCACACCTTTTACAATCTGGTACGAAGACCCAAAGCTCAAGTTTAACATTTCTTCGAACGAGCTTATAGAGATAGAGTCGAAAATCCGCTACTTGCTCTTGTTGGAAATAGGGCAATTACTCGTGAAAAGCGGTGAGTACAAGAACACAAACCCTAGTTTCAAAGCGAGCATTTACCGCCTCTCAGATAAAGCAGTTTCGCCTGAGCTGAACTGCTCCGCAATTCCTCGCTTGCTGGTTGAGATAGAAAACGGAAAGGTTAAGGTAAATGTCGATAATCTTTGGTGGTGGTCGTCTTTTTGCGGGATAAATTACTCGGTTGAAGAGAGAAGCTATGTGAAATCTGGATTAGTCGACTTGCCAGACTATTGGGAGATAAGGCAAGTTAGCTCATGGGGTGCTGTCAATTGCCCGCTTAGCCTGAAGCTAAGGGAGCGCATGTATGACGTTCTTAGCCTTTTGGAGAGCGTGATAGAAGTTGCGTACAACGACTTGGATCCGAACTTCCCAGACCCCACGTGCAGTTATGAGGTGAACTGCAGCGCCGGATATTGTGGGATAGAGATATTCACCTATGTTTCAACTGAAATCGAGACGCACTATGAAAACCTAATAGACAGCTCTTCTCCTGTTCCAAAGCAAACGAGTTGCGCTGATTACGAGGAGCTTTGCTACGGAGAGTGCAGCGGGGAAAGCTACAACGCAAGCTGTGCGGAAACCGAAAATAAAACTATCTACAACTGCAGCATTGAGGAGGGAGAAAAGGGAAGTTGCGGTTGTGGAATTAGAGAAGACTTTTGCTATTACAAGCGAGAAGTTCGAATCCTTGATACTTGGCAGAATGGTAGCTTCTTCCACCAATCGAACTTAACAAGCGTTTTAATAAACGGTTGCACGATTTCGAAAGAAAGCCCAAGGTGCAATTGTGTTGTAACTTCTTGTCCGCAAAATTGCAGCGGAACTGATGAGCAGACCGGCGAGCCATGCGAGTGCAATGTAACGAGTTGTGAAACCGACTGCTACTCTTGTTTTGTTAACGTGAACTATTCCGATTGCACGACAAGCAGTTGCAAAATAGAAGAAAGCGCTTGCACCTGTGAGTATTCGTACGAGGACAACTACGTTCACAACCTAACAAGCAGCAAGAGATACGAGTGCGAGCGCAGGGTTAACCTAGCTGGTGACATGGACTTCAACGTCTACGTCTGGTTTTCGATAAGGGACAAGAGCATCCTGATTCCAACTCGTGGTCGAGCTGGTCTAACACCACTTTACCTCGTCATAGCCGTGAAGAAAACCGATGCCAAGCTTCACTTTCCAGAAGGCTGACTTTATTTTTTGAGAAGTAATTATCATGGCGAAGTTCACGAAGTATGGAAAGCCGATTGGCTATGTATTGGGAGTAAGCCCTGGCTTTTCCCGAGCTGCTCCGGTTGAACAACAACTCGCGAGAATGGGACTGGCTAGAAAGCTCGCGACGGCAGCGAGATTTGGATTTGAGTTCGCAATGGTAGATTTCGAAGAACTTGGCGAGGCTCTTGAGCCCGGTGTTGTTGAGCAGATAAACCTCGTGAGAAAGGCAAATAACATAGAGCTTGGAATTCACTTGCCGGTTTGGATGGATTTAACGCGAGCTTATACGTATGAATGGCGAATGGTTCAAGAGCACTTGCGGGTTGGAACAGAATGCGCTGGGAGATGTGGGGCGAAGTGGATCTTGTTTCACTCATCTCCTCATCCAAGGCCAAACGTAACCGCTATTTTTGGCAGACCAGAGCCACGAATGCAGCTCGTTGGCCCAGACGGAACTAACTTCGGCGACTGGATAGAGAAAGTAGGTCTCAAAGACTGGTTCATGGCGAAGTTCAT
>CAZYXF010000038.1:0-5316 GCA_964651025.1 uncultured archaeon | reverse complement strand
GTCACGTCGAGACCATCTCAAGTAGGTGTTGTTAACGCGGTTTTGCTGAAAGAGTGAGCGCGTGTTGGATTACTTGCTTAAGCCACTCAACAGAAGGAAGTTAAGAAAGGAGTACGGAATAGAAGAGAAAGACGCAATTGTCATAGCAACAGATTGGATGGCAACAGGACCGATGGTAAGTGAAGTTTTCAACCCCTTTGTTATAACCTCAAATCCCCAACGAGAAATTGTCGGAAAGGAGGGAATAGTGATAGCCTCTCTCCTTTTCAAGGAAAGAAGGGAAAAGATACTAATTCCATTCAATGAGAGGAAAACGCACGAGTTCATCGCAGGAAAAGACGAACACTTCAATTTCATTTCCGAAACCTCGAAAAACGAAATCCAAGAGAGATTGGAGAGATGGGGAGATTCTCTTCTCTTTCCCTATCAGTGTTTTCCTTTAGATTTTGATTTCTTTGAGAAAAGGTTTGGAATCAAAGTGCTGGGGAGCAAAAACATATCAACAATCAGCATCTTATCGAATAAAGTGCACTTCTATCAATTTTGCAAGAGAATAGGCATAGATGTGATTGACGGATTCGTTGCATCTTCTTTAGAAGAAGCGAAAGAAGGACTGAAAATGTTTAAGGAGGTGTACGTGACCAAGGAGAGAAGCTCAGGAGGGCGTGGGAGTTTCAAAGTAAGAAATGAGGAGGAAATGGAAATGAGGTTAAGAGGATACAAGGGTAAGCTGTTGGTTCAGAAGTGGATGAGAAAAGTTAAATGCTCACCAAACGTGCTAGTTGTCGTGCCAAGTGGGAATATATCAACAGATGAAGTTGCTGTCATAAACGTGAGCGATCAGATAATCAAAGGCACGAAGTACAGAGGAAACGTGTTGCCATCTAGCGTATCTGAAAAACACTTTGATGAGATAGTTGAGATTTCAAAAAGGATTGGAAAGGAGTTGGCAAAGTTAGGATACTGTGGGATTTTTGGAATTGACTTCATAGTGTCAAGGGAAAATGGGGAAAAGGTGTATCCAGTGGAATTGAATTTAAGGGTGAATCACTCACACGGTTTGGTAGGATTGGTGTATTCAAAGTTGAGAAGGAATCTACCACCGTTAGCCTTGCTTCATGCAATAGCTTGTCTTGGGCTTGGATGGCTAGATAAAAGCGAGCTTTCCTCCCTACCGCTCAAGCAAGCTGAAATCCCGCCAATTGGGATGAGACTTGTATTTGAAAGTGGATGGAAGCTGACAAGCTTAGAAAGGGTAAAGCCAATGGCTAACGTAACGTTTGTTGGCTTCCCTCCAGATGGTTGGCTAGTTCCCCCAACTGGAAGCTTCTCCAAATACGAAAGCTATGAAAACGACGAGTTCTTCGTCGGAAGGGTAATAGCAACTGGCGAAGAAAGAAGGGAAGTTGAAAGGAAATTGAAAAGGTTTGAAGCTATCGTCGCAACTGGCTTTAAGGAGGTGAAAGGGTGTGCCTAGTCGTTACGAAAGAACATTGGCTCACGAAGAATAAAGACGTTGCGATCCATAAGCGAAGGAGGTTCTTGCTATCCATATGGAGAAAAGATGTGCCTTATGATTGGTGCTACTTCACAATTCCAATCTCTCCTCACAAGCTGGATTTGAATGAGCTGGTGGAGGAAGCAATAGAGAAAAACAAAGTCAAGAGATTGAAGGTTGAGCTCTCACCACACGAAAAGGCGTTGGAGCTAAGAGATGCAGTACCAGAGCTAGAGTTAAGGAGAACAGAACTTTTCCTTCCCATAGTGCTACACAGAAGCGAAATCGAGCTAATCTGCAACGTTTCGGCACGCGACTTGCTCTCGATTTGGTCGGGAATGTCAAGCAAGTGCGCGGCCGCTTCTACAGCAATCCATCACATGGATAGAACGAAATACGTGATGCAAAGCTATTTGCTAAGAGAGATTTTAACCTCTGGCATTGACGATGCAATAAGCACGATTAGGAAATACACGTCACGTTACATGATGGCCGGTTTCACGATAGTAGCGTGCGATGAGGAAAGAAAGCTGGTCGCTGATCACTTGTTTGGAAAGCTCTTCATAGGACTTTCAAAGATAAGGCCAAAGGGGATTTTGTCCACTCTGAGCGAGATACTGGCAACCAAAGCTATTTCGTATGACGACGTAATAGTTAGGAGCAATTTTTCACCAACGCTGGGCTATTGGGACTTGGATTGGAATCCAAGCGAGGAAAAGGACAAGGTGCGAAAGTTCAAGTTGGCGAGCAGGATAGCAAGATATTTGAGAGCACATGAGCTCTTTGAGAAGGGAAGCCTGAGCTTTGATAAAATCCTCAAGCTCATGAGCGACCACCTTAGCTATAGAAAAGCCTTGGAAAACCTCGCTGCTTTGTGGGAGCTCGTAAAAGGCGACGAGATAAATGAGGCTCTCAAGCTGATAAAGGAGAGGCGAAGGAAGAGAGATGAGTTCGCGATTTGCAAGCACTCGCAGCTCGGGATAGACACGGTCACAATTTCCAACTTCACATTTAACGTAGAGAAAAAGCGAGCCATGTTCGTCCTCGGAAATCCATGTAAGAGAACCCTAGTTGCCTTTTACGAGTTAAGTTAACCAAATTTACTAATGAAACATCTGTTGTATCACAGGTTTTGCTTCGCCTTTTCGAACAACTTGCTCTCTAGATTTATACCGCTTCTTGCTAGAATGAAAGGGGCAAGCGATTTCGCTCTTGGTGTTGTAACTTCATTGCCAAGCTTTCTCACAACTTTTCTTCAGGTCTGCTTCGCGAGATTTGTGGAGAAGCAAGGAAAGGACAAGTTGATAGCGTGCATTTCATTGTTGATCTGGGCGATTTGTTGGTCAAGTATAGCGATCGCCCAATCTTTTTCAACTTTCCTTTTTCTTCTGGTGCTCAAGTCAATAGCGCTTTCAGCTTTCCTGCCAATTTACCTGAAAACTTTGCTCGCTTTCCCTCGATATAAGAGAGGAAGGCTGTTAGGAAAGCTGACTTGCTGGGAGCAGCTCGCGGCTTTGCTCGCTGTTTTGCTAGCTGGCTTTCTCATTTCACAAGCTCGAAGCTCGCATTTGCTCTTTGCTTTTACCCTTTTCTCCGCCCTCCTTTCGATTTTCTTCTTTTACCTTCTTCCCCCCGCAAAAGTTAAACTCCTCACAAGCGTTTCAAGGAAAGGGAAAGAAGAGAAGGAGCTCAAGCGCTTTTTGCTTACCACGGCTTTTTTGACGTTCGCAGTTTCCTTAACCTCACCTTTCATCTCGGTTTTCATAGTTGAAAAGCTAAATGGAACAGCCTTAGATCTGGCGCTGATAAGCTCCATATCCATAGTTTTTCATCTCCTTTTCTCCCAGAGCTGGGGCTGGCTGGTGGACTGGATAGGGAGAAGAGCTGTTATGCTCGCAACTTCACTGCCAATAGCCTTTGTACCACTAGTCTACGTTTCCTCTTCAAGTGTAATTCCGGTTTATCTTTATACTTTCATCTCAAGCATATCCTGGGCCGGGTTTGGGCTAGCGAAGCTCGCGTATCTGCACGACTTATCAAAAGGCAACAACTTGATAGTTGCGAAGTACAACACAACTCTAGCGCTTATAGCTTCGCTTTCTTCCTTTCTTGGTGGAGTAATAGCATCGCTCTTCGGAATTGAAGCCGTTTTCTACATTTCTTTTGCTCTACGACTTAGCTCTTTTCTCCTCATGAGAAGGCTAAGCGAGAGAAGAGGCCCAACCAAAGCTCGCGCTCCGCTATTCGACGAGCTCTCAAGTCTTGCGGACTCGATTAGGACGAGTCTCCTCGTTTATTTAGCTCTTTTCGCTTCTTTGAGAAGGAGAAGGCTAAGCAGACTCCTTTAACAGCTTGCAAAGCAAGACGTGCTTTTCATAGCCGATGTAGATTTTCTTTCCACAGTACGGGCAAATGCCTTGTGGCTTTAGCTCGTCCTTCTTTTCCGCCATAGTAAAATAAGAAAGGAAAAAGAGGCTTAAGCTTTTGTTCTCGCTAGGAAATCACCTATCACGTCTTTAAACGTCGGTTTACCAACTGCTTCAACCTCCCAGGAAACGCGAGCAACTGGAACGCTTATTCGCATCAGGTTGCGCAGGTCGCACTGCGTCGCTAGCAAGATAGAATCGCAACCGCTTGCTTTTATCGTCGCCTCAAGCTCCTTTAACTGCGACTCGCTATATCCAAGAGCTGGCAGTACTTTGCCCAAGTGTGGATAAAGCTCATACGCTTTCCTTATCGAGCCGACTGCAAATTCACGAGGATCGAGAAGTCGAGACTCGTCGATTTTGTACTTTTCGATCGCAAGCAAACCAACGGTTTTCGCTACGCTTCCATGCGTTGCTGTTGGGCCGTCTTCGATTAGCAGTATACGCTCGCCAAGCTTGTTTGGCTCGTCTATTGTTATCTCAGACTTTGACAAAATTATCTTTGCACTTGGGTTAACGAGCTTTGCGTTTCTTTTTATAAGCTCCACGTTCTCCGGCCTTGCTGTATTCACTTTATTTATCACGATAACGTCTGCCGCGCGAAAGTTGACCTCGCCTGGAAAGCTTCGCAGCTCCTCGCCAGCTCTCGCAAATGCGTCGCAAACGCAAAGCCAGAGATCTGGCATGAAGAATGGGTAATCGTTGTTTCCACCGTCCCAGATTATTACTTCTGCCTCTTCCTCCACTCTTTTTAGAATTTCGCTGTAATCAACGCCAGCATAAACTACGTAGCCGCGAGCTATTAGCGGTTCATATTCCTCGCGCTCCTCAATCGTGCAGTTGTGTTTGTCCAAATCAGCAAAGCTTGCAAATCTCTGGCAGCGTTGCTTTTCTAAATCGCCATAAGGCATTGGATGGCGAACAACAACGAAGCTGATGTTGAACTCTTCTAAAATCGAGCATATCTTTCTGGTCACGCTGCTCTTTCCAGCTCCAGTTCGCGAGGCTGTTACAGCTATCACTGGCTTCTTTGATTTCAGCATCGTTTGCTTTGGCCCAAGCAGGAGAAAGCCAGCACCCTTTGACATGGCGATCGAAGCAAGGTGCATCACATGCTCATGGCTAACGTCGCTGTACGCAAAACAAACGAGGTCAACTTTCTCTCTTTCTATAAGCTCTGGTAGTTCTTTTTCGCTTACTATTGGTATGCCATTTGGATAAAGCTTGCCTGCTAGCGAAGGCGGATAAAACCGCTTTCTCTCTGTTGCCTCAAGAGTGCCAACAGTCTGCTCCTCTGTCTGCGTAAATGCAACGACTTCATAATTTGGGTTGTCTCGAAAGAAAACGTTGAAGTTGTGGAAGTCGCGACCAGCTGCTCCGAGGATTACAACT
>CAZYXF010000037.1:0-5504 GCA_964651025.1 uncultured archaeon | reverse complement strand
AATCCCGTGACACTTGGTCCATTTGCTTTACCGAATTACTTCTTCGAGATAAAACGGCAGCAATTCGAGGGCATGAGAGAGGCGAGCGAGCAATTTAAGGTCGTGGCGAGGGAGTTCGAAGAATTGATAGGAAAGCCATATGAAAAGGTCGAGGCGTTTGAAGTAGAAGACGCGGATTTCGTTATGGTTACGATGAGCTCAAGTGCGGGAACTGCGAAACAAGTTGCGAAGAGGCTTCGCGAAAAAGGCGAGAAAGTCGGCGTGCTAAAGATTCGCCTCTTTCGACCATTTCCATATAACGAAGTCGCGAAGCTGTTGGCAGGGAAAAAGCTAGCAGTCCTCGATAGAAGCCTGTCGCTTGGGGCAATGCCCCCGCTGTTTACTGATGTTAAGCTTGCGGTGAAAAGCAACTGCGAGGTGCAGAGCTATGTCTTTGGTCTGGGCGGAAGGGACTTGTTAGAAGAGCACGTTGAAAAAGTCTTCAGGGATTTGAAGGAAAAGCCAATTGAAGAGGAAAGGATAAGGTTCCTTGGGGTAAGGGAGTAGAAGGTGTTAACGCTTTTTCAATTTAATCTCGAACTCTGAGCAAGTGTGATAAAAGCGAATTCACATCTATTCTGAGCGAGTATGGCAGGCAACGAAAAGTTCTGCTCGCTTTTCCAAGAGCATAGCGAAGAGTGCTCTTAAATCCAGAGCATTTTAATGCCCTTAGCAACGAAGAGGAAAGTGAAGGAGAAAAAGCCCCTGCTTCTAAACTCCCAGTCTTATATGCCCAATATCCATCGCTACACCTTTCCAAACCTATTTCCTCAAGCACGAGTTCATATTGGCTTCTAGCAGCTAAGAGAGAGCGTGGTATTCTACGCAGGTTCTTCTTGCTTCTCCACGGCATCAATCGAGCTTCTCTAAGCATGTACCAGGCTAGCGGAGCATAAGCTGGAAATTCGACTCGCGTTTCTGGCTCGAAAACGCTGTCAAGCTCGTGGAGAAAGCCATTGACAACGCGATGTTTAACCAAGCGAGAGAGCGCCCTGACTTCGCGCTCGCCTTTTATTGGCACAACGGCGCTGTGAAGTCCAAGCGTAGTGAAGCTCAACGAACTTGCTAGCTTGCTTGCTGGAACTTCTACTAAGTCGATTGGCCTTCCATTCAACTCCCATTTTCCCTTTTCATTCCTCACTTTACTCCCACTCCTCACAACAACAGCAATGTCGAGATCAGAACTCTCATCGCTAGTTCCTTCAGCAAAGGAGCCGAATATCCATGCGCATTCGATCTCGTTAGCTGAATAAAGATAACGTAGAAGTGAACGTAAGCTCTGAATGTAGTTCATGAAAACGTCACTGTAAAGTGATTATTAAGATTTCTCCAAAAAATTCAGAACTAACACTCAAAAGCCGTAAAATCACAGGCAAACAAAAGCGTGCTAAAGTTTCGCTGCGATTGGCGAAGCTCCAGCATGCCATGACTGGCGAGGTCTAATCTGAACTTTGTACAAACGCTCGCTATTATCATCGAGAATTATTCCAACTCCTTTAACGCGGGGGAGCTCGTCCATGTACTTCGTCAAGTCAAATTCTATGTAAGTCTGCATTATGGTTTTCAGAGCTTCTATATCAGCCTTTGCT
This sequence comes from uncultured archaeon, assembly GCA_964651025.1. Classification (GTDB taxonomy): domain Archaea; phylum Aenigmatarchaeota; class Aenigmatarchaeia; order GW2011-AR5; family JAHLMP01; genus CAZUUD01. The sequence continues at coordinate 3,876 of CAZYXF010000037.1, read as the reverse complement.
GTCAGGCGATGCGCGATTATCAGATCGCACTGCGCGAGCGCGTCTAAGTGAAGCTTGTTTGGCTGTTGTGTAGCTAAAACGAGCGTTATTCCGGGCTGTCTGCCTTCACGAACGATTCGCAAGAGCGGTGCTAAGCTCGCTGGTCTTCCATCGCAAGGTATGAAGTTGTGCGCCTCGTCTATCAAAAGCCAGATCATGGGAACGCGCTTCAGCTCGCGTCTTTCGATTTTCGCGAGCTCTTCCTCTCGACGAGCTATAGTTCGGGTTTCGAATATCTTCCTCGCGACTATCGCAACCAAAAGAGCTCGCAACGCTTGCGGCGTTAGCGAAACGTCGAGCACGGTTATTTTACCTCCCTCAAAAACGTTTGGCATTCTGGCCTCGCCAAATATTCCCCACCTCTTCATCGAGTTTATCAAGCTCGCAAGAGTTTGTTTTTCCTTTTCAAACCCCTCAAGTCTCAATATCTCTTCGCTGAGCTCATCAAGCGAAAAGTCGCGATTTTTTAGCTTTTCAAGAGCCCTTTGCAGCAAAACTGCCTCTATACTTCGCAGCTCTAGATCCAAAACAGAGAGCCAATCGCTCAGCAACAGCTGAGATGGAGAAATCGAGAAGACGCCATCAAACTCAACCTTTGCTTTTTCAAACGTCTCTCGCTGGCCAAGAGGAACATAAACCTCAACTTTAAAGCCTCGCGGCTTTAAATTCCAGGCGTTGAGAAGCTCTGGTCTCTCGCTCTCGTGCTTCATCGTCCAAAATATACCTTGCGTATCGATTATGAGAGCACACAAGTTCTCGCGATACTGCGCTGGCAACTTAGCTATCTCTTCCGCTATAACTCCCATCGTGTAGCTCTTTCCCGTTCCTCGCTTTCCGCAGATCACGATGACGTGTGGCCTTAAAGCGTCGAGCAAGAGAGGTGCTGTTAAATGGGCTTCTTCACCTTTGCCAACCAGGTGCTTGCCAATGTAAAGGGAGCAAGCATTGCCGAATTTCTCCAAATCGCTGTAGTCGCGACCTACTACAATTTGCTCTGTGAGCTCCATGGTTTATGATTTTGACTTGAAATAAAATAGACATACCTACCTTGTAAACCCCTCTTTTTCACTTTTCTGATGAACTAAATCGTCAAGAAAAACGCAATCAACGCAAGAGCGATTGCAACTGCCCATATCTTTCTCGAAACCGCGAAGACCTTCATTCCGTCGAGTGGGAAAACTGGAAGTAGATTGAACAGGGCTAACCAGGCGTTAACGCTCGCGATGTAGAAGAGAACAAAGTTATTCAGCAAGTGAGCGAGCGCGAGCAAGGAAAAAGCAATTGCTAAATTTGCAGCAGGCCCTGCGAGCGCTATTTTGGCTTCTTCCTTTTTGCTAAGGCTTTTTACCCTGCCCCACAAATCGATTCGAGGGTAAATCACGACCGCACCAGGAGCAGCGAAAGAAAAGGAGCCGTTGCTGACTATTGCTAGCAAAACGGCGAGCAATACACCATGGCGCCACATTCGATACTCAGCTCTGCATCCATGCAAGTTCGCGACGAAGCGATGGGCAAGCTCGTGAAAGACGAAGCCAGTCGAAACTGCTAAGAAGGCGAGAGGAAATCTATAGAGCAATTCACCTATCGCGAAGATGCCGTCGTATGCAAAGGCAAAGGAAAGGGCTACAGCTGATATCGCGAGCTCTTTAAGCTCACGCGTTGATAGGGAGAGAGCGCTTCTGATAGGCATACAAAAAATTAGCCCGTGACTTATAAGCTTTAGAGCGAACGATATTCAATCTGGGCGATAGCATGATAAGCGTTGACAAAGCCATAATAGCGCGCGTGCAAAAAAGCGGAAAGCGATTTGAGATACTCGTTGACCCAGAACTCGCGTACAAGGCAAAAGCTGGCGAAAGCGTTGAGATTCGCGACTTGCTAGCGGTGCCAGAAATCTTTCGCGATGCCAGGAAAGGAGAAGTTGCTGCAAGAGAAGACTTGCAGGCCTGCTTTGGGACCACAGATGTGGAAACAATAGCAAAGGAGATAATAAGACATGGCGAGGTTCAGCTGACGACTGAGTTTCGCAGGAAAAAGCTTGAGGAGATGAAAAGGCAGATCGCGGAATTCATATCGAAGAACGCTGTAGACGCTAGGACGAACGCGACGCTTCCAATTCAGCGAATACTAAACGCGATGGAGCAGGCAAAAGTTCACATAGACATATTCAAAAGCGTGGACGAGCAGATAAACGAGGTCATAAGAAAGCTCTCTGAGCTGCTCCCTTTGAAATTCGAAAGGGTTAAGCTCGAGGTTAGAGTTCCACCAGCCCATGCCGCGCGCTGCTATGGTTTGTTGAAATCATTTAACGCGTCGCTGAATTACGCGAGCGATGGCTCGCTCATAGCGAAGCTCGAGCTGCCAGCTGGAATGAAGGCCGAGTTTTACGAGAAGCTAAACGCCTTATCTCGCGGCGAGGCTGTGATTCAAGAAAAGGGTGAGGAGAAATGAGAGAAGAAAAAACAGAAGTTAAGGCGATTAGTGTTGCGAAAGGAAAGGGCGAGAAAGAAGCAGGAAGAGAAATGACGAGAGAAGAAAGAATCAAGAGGTACGAGGAGATAGCAAGGCAGAGGAAGCTCGTGATCCCTGGTGAAGAGCTTGGCGAAGGAAGAGCAGGGCAAGGGTGCTATGTAGAAGGCGGTAAAGTATACGCAAAGGTGCTTGGCCTGCTCGAGCGAAGGGGGAACACGTTTTTCATAATCCCGCTCAACGGCGTCTACAACCCGAGAAAGGGAGATAACGTGATAGGGATAATAAAGGAGATTTCCATATCCCGCTGGATAGTTGATATAAACTCGCCTTACCTAGCGATACTCTCCATAAGCGAGGCTGTTGATGAATTCATAGATTTGACGAGAGCAGATTTAACGCGCTACTACGATATTGGCGACGTCATTTTCGCGCGCGTGCTAAACGTGACGAAGGCAAAGCTAATCCAGCTGACGATGAAGGCGCGACACTGCAAGAAGCTTAGGGGCGGAAGGTTGATAAAGATAACGCCCACAAAAGTTCCGCGCGTCATAGGAAAGGGCGGGAGCATGGTGGAGCTGATAAAGCGAAAGACAGGCTGTAGCATAGTCATAGGGCAAAACGGCCTCATATGGATTCGTGGGGCTAATAGCGACATAGCAGCGGAAGCTATTTTCAAGATAGAGCGCTACGCTCACAAAGTTGGGCTAACAGACAAAATCGCTGAGTTCTTGGATAGAAGGCTTGCTGAGAGGGCGAGAAAATGAAAGAGGAGATAAAACTTCTTGACGAAAACGGACTTCGCCTAGATGGCAGGAAGCCAGATGAGATGCGGAAAATAGAAGCAAGAGCCGGCGTGCTAAAAAACGCGGATGGAAGCGGCTATTTTGCGTTTGGAAACAGCGTGGCTGTCGCAGGCGTTTATGGGCCGCGTCGCGTCATACCCCAGCACTTGGAAGACCCAGAAAAAGCGATAATCAAGTGCATTTACTCCATGGCCCCTTTCTCGACAAAGGAGCGCGTATCTCCAGCACCAAGTAGGAGAAGCATAGAGATATCCATGGTGCTAAGAAAAGCCCTTGAGAGCGTGGTTTTCCTACACGAGTTTCCGCGAACTATGATAGAAGTCTATGTTGAGATAGTCGACGCAAACGCTAGCACAAGATGCGCTGCGTTGAATGCAGCGGCGATAGCGATGGCGGATGCTGGCATACCAATGCGCGATTTGGTAAGCGCAGTAAGCGTTGGCAGGATAGGAGAGCAAATAATACTCGACGTTGCTGGTAAGGAAGATGAGCTTGGGGATGCTGACATAGCTTTCGCATATGTCCCAACGAAAAACGAGATAGCGCTTTTGCAGATGGACGG
>CAZYXF010000036.1:1424-5665 GCA_964651025.1 uncultured archaeon | reverse complement strand
AAAACGCGCTTTTCCTCCTTTTCTTTCTCTCCATCCGCTTCACAAGTTTTAGCACGCGCTCGACATCGCGAGCATTGTTAGCGATTCCACATGAATTGCCAATCCCAGCTATTATAATTGCTCCCTTCTGCTTGGTTTCCTTCACGGATTTCAGCACGAGCTTCCTCGCCTTTGATAGCGCGCTAGCTATCTCGCTTTTCATCGGCGTTATAGCCTCGTCCACACCAACTTTGACGACGATTGCGTCAAGCTCTATTTTCCTCGGCAAAACTAAATTTTCTATCAGCTCACGCATGTAGCCGCCCATAGCAAATCCAACCCCTCGTGCAACGTCGCCGCTTTTCTCCCCTTCAAGTTTTGTGGAAGCGTCTATCGTTATTATCTTAGCTATTTTCCTTCTCTTCACGAGCTTTGAAATAGCCTCGTCTATTCTACCCAAACTCGGCTCAGGGCCATGAGCCTTTATCACATAGCACGTTCTTCCAGCTATTTTCGTCTTGCAACAAACAACATCCTTTGCTATTTCTTTAACTTTTCCTTTCATGAAGCTCGCTGCAACGAGAGCTCCTATTCCATCTCCAATTGGCAACCCCTTTGCAAACGCCTCGACACCTGCGTAGTTGCTTTTCGCAATCCTTTCTATCATTGGGAGCTGCATCTGAAGCAGAATCGCTAGTTGCAAGTTCCTGAACTTCTTGATGAGCTCAACGTAGTGGCGAACGAGCTTTGCTATTGCGTGCACACCAATTGCAGCTCTAAGAGCGAAGTTTATCTCCCTCTTCTCCTTTTTGCTTTTCCCGCGTGCTATCTCGTTTACAAAAGCATCGAACCTTCGCTCAACAGTTCTGAAGATCGAATCCAACTTCTTCACTATTCCAAATGGGTCAAGAGAAGATGGCTCTATCACTACAAAGTTCTGCATCCCCAAAATCGCAAGCTCAGTTTCCTTATCACGTTTACCAAGCTTCCTCATTATAACCAGCCTAGCCCTTTTCGAAAGTCCCTCCAATCTCTGTGCTCTTTGTTCGAGCTTCGCAAGCAATTGGGAGAGCATGAACTTGGGATAAATCAGGAGAAAGACGAAGAGCACAACCCAGCCAAGCAGGGTTGAGATAAGGTCTTCCGTCATTGCTTTAATTTGATTTCTCAATTTAAATCGATGAAGGAAGAAGAGTTCGAAGCCTATCTCACGGCTGGAAAGCTGGCAGCAAAGGTTCGCGATTTCTTGGCGAAGCTAGTTAAGCCGAACTTTAGCTTGCTCGAGCTCTGTGAAGCAGGCGAGCAAATAATTCGCGAACAGGGGTGCGAGCCAGCATTCCCCATAAACGTTTCGATAAATGAAATCGCTGCCCACTACACAGCAAATAGAAATGAGAAGCTTGTGTTCAAAGATGGAGATTTGGTGAAAATTGATGTTGGTGTTCACTTCGATGGTTACATAGGAGATACAGCAATAACAGTTGTTTGCGGAAAATCGAGTAAGCTAAAGAACGCGCTAATAGAGGCTGCGAACGAGGCCTTGAAAGCTGCGATCAAGCTTGCGAAGCCTGGAGTTGACGTTTCAAGGATTGGCGAGGCGATAGAGAGAGTTGCAAAACAACATGGCTTTAAACCGATCGCAAACCTAACAGGCCATGGAATAGGTCGCTTTAACCTGCATGCGAGACCACAAATACCAAACGTGAGAACGAGCTATCACTATGAGCTGAAAGAAAACGAAGTTATAGCGATTGAGCCGTTTGTGACGAATGGAGCTGGAATGATAAGGGAAAGCGAGGATACAAGGATTTTCGCTTTGCTTAAAAGCGATTGTCAAGCTCGTGGCCTCGTCGCGAGAAAGATCCTGAACTTCGCAAAGGAGAGAAATGGATTGCCATTTGCAACTCGTTGGCTTAACTTTAGCGAATTCCAACTTCGTGTTGCTATTAGGGAGCTCACCTCAAGGCTTTGCCTTCGCGGCTATCCAGTGCTCGTAGAAATGGCTCGCGGCTTGGTTGCACAGGCCGAGCACACGGTCATAGTCGGAGAGAAGCCAATAGTCACTACCCTATGAGCTCTTCCTCCTTTTGGAACCCCTTGCTATTATTATCACATTCTTTCCCTTGAAACTCGTCCCGAACTTCGTTCGTTTTGGCCTAAAACCAGAGAGCAATAGCTTTAAAGCAGGCGTTTCTCTTGCGTTTGCTTTCGATTTCTTGCTTTCCTTTCCCATGCCATTTCTTTCACTCTCGATTTAAAAGTTGCTCCTAAGCAAAAAACATGGGATTTACGACGACAGCCGCTGTTTTTCTCGCGCTACTCTTCACGAGCCTGCTTTTAATCGGAAATGCTGTGAAAGTGGAGCTGCAAGGTAATTTGAGCAATGTGTTCAGAACTGTTGGTGACATCATAGGAAAGGTCTTTTTCAAGCAAAACGTCACCCGCATTGAATTCAAGTTAAAAATGGAAGGGGGCGAGGCTGAGGTGCAAGTAAATGAAGCGTGCAACGTTGAATTAGAATTTACTAACAACCTAACGCTTCACCTAAGAGATAGTGATGTTATAGCGAGTGGAAAGGTTAAAATCTCTGGATTTAGGGGAAGAGCGCGATTGCTAGCAAATGGCAGTACTGGTTTGAGCGGGAGCTTTGACGAGATAACAGTCGAGAACGTGCGCATCAAAGGAAAGAGGAACGTAGTTGAGGCTAGTGAAATTGAAAGGACTCGCTTTCTCAACGTGAAGAACTCGCTGATAACGGCGCATAACGTTAGCGGTGTTATAACAAGCGAGGGTTCTGAGATAAACATCGATGGAGAAAGCGTAACTATTCGCAACTTTGCAGGAGCTATTGAAGCGAGCTCAAGTGGAATAGTGATAGAAGGAGCGTGCGAGAAGTTGATGATAGGAAACAGACTCAAGCTCGAATAGCCTTGTTGAGTTTCTTCTCTTTCCTCCGACTCAGAATGAAATCGAGAAGTCTCGACAAAGATTTCGAAATCCTCCAAATCACATCAAGGTAAACCCAAATGAAATAGCAGGATAAAGCGAGCAGGGCGAAGTTAACGCAACTTTGAAGTGTGAGCTCAACATTTACGTTTAGTGTTCTTGCTATGAATGGAAATGCGAAACCTAATATCGCGATGAGCAGGGCGTTCTTTAGGAAGCCGAGAGCTTTTTTCCCTATTAGAATGAAAATGAGGAAGAGGCAAAGGAGCTTTAGCTGCTCGAAGTCCAACACCCTATCTACCCAAGAGCTCAAGTAAGCTCGCGATCAAAACGTTGCGAAGAGCTGAATAAACGCTGGCGCAGCAAATGCCAAAATAGGTTAGGAGCTTTAAAACTACGTCTATTTTTCCAGGGCTCTTCTCAACCAGCCTTAGCAATCGAAGGGAAACCGCTCTTTTCGGCCTTGAGTAGTTATGGGAGATGTAGTTAACAACGTAGTAATAAGAATATCTCAACCTTCTAACAATCCATTCCTTCATCACGCTTGTCGATACGTATTTCGTTTTCATCCTTACCTCACCATGTTTAATAGCATTGAGAACCTCGTCGATTGTTTGGCATGGTGGCAATGCATTTAGCCCATGGCAAAGCATTTCTACGCAGTGGGCATCACTTCCTGCAACCATCGGCATGCCATTTTCCTTTGCAAATCTAAAAGCGCGCCAATTGGCAAATCTATCCAAGTTCATCGCGTTAAAGGCTTCGATTGCATCGCAATAAATCGCTAGCTTTCCAACCCCCTCTTTCCTGAAGTCAAATGGGTGCGCAGCTATTGCTACGCCACCCTGCTCGTGAATTACATCGAGAGCTTCAAAAAAATCAATGCCACGCCTTACCTCCTCATTTATCCCAAGCGCCAAAACGTGACCGCGATTGGTTGTTACCTCTTCTCCAGGAATCAAAAGCAAACCGAGTTTTCTAGCCCAGTATCTTGCCTCTTTTATGCCACGCATTGTGTCATGGTCTGTTATCGCGATTATCTCCACACCGAGTTTTTTGGCAGCTTTTAGCATTTCTCTTGGCCTGTTCAAACCTTCTATAAAAACCTTGCTCCCCCTTGAGTAAATCGTGTGACAATGAAGCTCTGCGAGTACCATAGCTTTCTTTATCTATCAGCTTTAACTGCTTTTTCGCGATTTACAAAGCAAAAGAATTTTAGAGTGTTAGGAAACGAATAAAAATGGGCCGGTAGCTTAGCCTGGTGGAGCGCCCGGCTGATAACCGGGAGGTCGCCGGTTCAAATCCGGCCCGGCCCA
>CAZYXF010000036.1:0-1324 GCA_964651025.1 uncultured archaeon | reverse complement strand
GCTCTTTTCCTCGTGACGAAGTGGAAAGAAAAGGTTAACGTCATGGCACTTGCGTGGGCAATGCCAATTGACGACGAAGCCAATTTGATTGGCATATCGGTGCACGAAGATAACTACTCCTATGAGCTCCTGACGAAAAGCAAGGAATTCGTTCTTTGTGTGCCGAGTATAAAGCAGCTAAGTTTAGTTTGGAAAGTTGGCACAACGACTGGGGCTGATATAGACAAGATAAAGGAATTTGGAATAGAACTCGAAGCTGGCGTGAAAATATCGACGCCTCATTTGAAGAACTGCTTGGGCTTTCTCGAGTGTGAAGTTGAAAAGAGCATCAAAGCTGGCGAGCATACGCTTTTCATAGCTCGCGTCGTTTACGCAGCAGCGGATTCGCGATATTTTGACAAGGTATGGAAAGCGAGTGCTAAGCCGCTTTTCCACGTTGGCTCGCGCTATTTCGCGACAATAGGCGAGTTAAAGGAAGCGAGATGAAAACATGGTAAAGATGAAGAAATCTGAAGTAAAGCGAGTTCTGGTTAGTGCATGTTTGCTTGGAATAGAATGCAATTACAAAGGCAAGAGTAAGAAAAGCAGGTGTGTGCTTAACTTGCTCAAGAGACGTGATGTAATCTTGATACCAATTTGTCCAGAACAACTTGGTGGACTACCAACACCAAGAGAATATAGCGAAATAGTTGGTGGTGATGGTTTTGATGTGCTAAGAGGAAAAGCTCGCGTGTTCACAAAGAGTGGAGAGGACGTCACGCGCTACTTCATAAGGGGAGCCAAGCTCGTCGGCAAGATGGCAAAGCTATTGAAAGTGAAATACGCGATTTTAAAACAGCGCTCTCCCTCATGTGGATGTGGTCAGATCTACGATGGGAGCTTCACAGGAAAAGTAATCGAAGGCTATGGAGTTACAGCTGCTTTGTTGAAGAAAATGGGAATAAGGGTAATAAGTGACGAGGATTTTGAAGACGATTTCTTAGAAGGTTGTTAATTTGATGAAATACTCGCGTATGGCATATTAAAGCTCTTGCTTTATCCTTAAATATCGGGCCCGTGGTCTAGTGGTTATGACGCCGCCTTCACACGGCGGAGGTCCCCGGTTCGAATCCGGGCGGGCCCACTAAAAAGTTGATGGTCTTTCAGCACATTGAACGAGTTCTAAATTAGAGTATAAATTCAGAAACTTGCGGATTAAAGGAAAGCTTCGAATAGCGAAGAGATTTAACCTTCTTTCCTAAAATCTTATTGGGCCGGTCGTCTAACCTGGAAGGACGCCGCCTTCGCAAGGCGGAGGTTCCGGGTTCAAATCCCGGCCGGTCCA
>CAZYXF010000035.1:0-5719 GCA_964651025.1 uncultured archaeon | reverse complement strand
AATCCGAGTGAGATAATGGAGGAAATTGAAAGCAGGTTGGAAAAACTGAAAGCGCTAATAGAACAAGGAAGAAATCCATACGAGAAAAGGAAATTCGAAACGAGCAACAAAATAGTCGAGATTCGAGAGAAGTATGAAAACATAAAAACTGGCGAGGAGCTGAAAGAAGTAAAGGTTAGCATAGCGGGCAGGATAAAGGCGATTCGTGAGCATGGAAAGCTCTGCTTTGCAGACATCGAAGACAGAAGCTCGCGAATTCAGCTTTGCTTTCGTGCGGACTTGCTTGATGAAAAATTCAGCGATTTCCTCAAATTCGTTGATATAGGTGACATAATTGGCGTTCATGGCTATGTTTTCAAGACGAAGAAAGGAGAGCTAAGCATAATGGTCGAAAATTACGAGCTACTGGCTAAATGCTTGCGTCCAATTCCAAAGGAGTGGTTTGGGTTGCGCGACGTTGAAAAGCGGTTTCGCATGCGCTATCTCGACTTCATAATGAACAAACAAGCGAGAGAAATCGTGATGCTTACAGGCAAGATAATCAACGCGATGCGCGAGTTCTTGCTGGCCCGCGATTTCATTGAAGTTGAAACGCCAGTTCTGCAGCCAATTTACGGCGGGGCATTGGCTAGACCTTTCGTTACTTATCACAACTATCTCGATCAAAAGATGTACCTTCGCGTTGCTCCAGAGCTCTACCTGAAAATGCTAATCGTCGCTGGCTTTGAACGCGTTTTCGAGTTCGCTCGATGTTTTAGAAACGAGAGCGTCGATGCCATGCACAACCCAGAGTTCACGCAATTAGAATTGTATCAAGCATACGCGGATTTCAATGACACGATGCGATTGATAGAGGAGATGTTCAACTATGTAGCGAAGAAGGTTATAGGAAGTGAGACGATAGAGTACCAGGGACAAGAGATAAGCTTCGCTCTGCCATGGCGCCGAATATCGATGGCAGAGGCGATAAAGAAGTATGGCGGGATAGATGTGCTGAAGTTAAGCGAAGAAGAGCTCTATGAAATTGCAAAGCAGCATGGAGTTGAGAAAATTGAGCGAGGTCAGTGGGGAGAGATAATAGAGAAACTTTTTGATATCTTCGTCAAGCCAAACTTAATCCAACCGACGTTCATAACGAGATTTCCCAGTGATATAACGCCACTCGCGAAACGATGTAGCGACGATGCTAGATTCGCGGAGCGCTATGAAGGTTATATAGCTGGGATGGAGGTTTGCAATGGCTATACAGAGCTTAACAACCCAATTGAGCAGTTCAAGCGGTTTGAGGAAGAGGAGGAGCTTCGAAGGAAAAGCGGAAGAGCGGAAATTGAACACGAGCCAATGAACCGAGATTTCGTTCGAGCCTTAGAATTCGGCATGCCGCCAACGAGTGGCGTTGGGGTGGGAATAGCACGCGTCGTTTGCATTTTCGCAAATGTCAAGAGCATAAAGGAAGTCATACCATTTCCAGCGATAAAATACGAGGAGGTGAAAACGTTGGTTGATTTGTATCCGTGGTTAAAGAAATTGGTGAAGTGAAAAGAAACAAAGAGAACTCTTACCTTTTCAGCTTCTGCTCAATCTCCCAAACCAACTTTCTAGTTTTCACAACAACGTCTGGATTCACGCTTATGGAATCTATTCCTTGCTTTACCAAAAACTCGCAGAACTCTGGGTAAACGCTTGGGGCTTGTCCACAAATGGAAACGCTCGCTCCGCTTTTGTGCGCCCTTTCTATCAGCATGGCTATCGCTCTTTTTACTGCTTCGTTTCTCTCGTCAAAATAGCCCATCCTTCCCAATATCGCAGAGTCCCGATCAACCCCAAGTACAAGCTGCGTTAAATCGTTGCTCCCAATGCTAAACCCATCGCAAAGCTTTGCGAACTCGCTAGCTAAGAAAACAACGCTTGGGACTTCTGCCATAAGCCATACCTTAAAGTTCTTCTCCCCACGTTTTAATCCCTCTTCCTCCATTATCTTCAAACACTTCTCCACTTCCCAAGTTGTCCTGACAAATGGCAGCATGACCCAAACGTTATCATAGCCGCGATCGCGAACTCGTTTTATAGCTTTACACTCGAGCCTAAACGCTTGTTCAAATTCTTTGCTAATGTAGCGCGAGACTCCACGCCACCCGAGCATTGGATTATTTTCTTCTGGCTCATATCGCTCGCCTCCTTTCAGCTCGCGATACTCATTGGTTTTAAAATCGCTGAAACGCACGACAACAAAGCGAGGATAAATGGCTTTCGCCACCTTCTCTATTCCTTCTGCCAGTTTTTCTATGTACTTTTCCTCCTCTCCTCGTTCGAGCAAGTAATTCGGATGCTCTCCTATATAGCTTGCGATTATGAACTCAACTCGCATCAACCCAATTCCATCGAATGGCAAGCGCTTGTACTCTTCAATTTTCTCCGGAACTCCCAAGTTCATCAGTACTTTCGTCTTCGTTTTCAATTTCACCACCTCTTCTATTTCACCCTCAGAAATCAATTCACCGGGGAGAACTTCCCTCACCTCACCTTGATAAACAACTCCGCTTCTCGCATCAACTGTGACAATTTGCCCTTCTTTCAAAACGCTCGTTGCATTTCTCGTGCCAACTATGCATGGAATGCCAAGCTCTCTGGAAACGATGGCAGCATGACAAGTCAGTCCACCCTCGTCTGTAACTATTGCTGCTGCTTTTCTCATCGCTGGAACCATGTCAGGATTTGTCATTCGCGTCACAAGCACATCACCTTTCTTTATTTTTTCTATCTCCGCGAGGTCATGAATGATTTTCACAACTCCAATCGCTACCCCTGGCGATGCTGGCAAACCCTTTACCAACACCGGAGCACTAACCTTTGTTTTTTCTTCTTTCTTCTCGTAGAACACAGTAACAGGCCTCGTCTGTAGGAGATAAACTTTACCATGCTCACTTGCCCACTCAAAGTCCTGTGGAAAGTTGTAATGCTCCTCAAGTTTCAGGGCTAGCTTCCAAAGTTGTTTTAGCTCGGCTTCAGTTAGGCATTGCCTTTCTCTTAACCTGGCTGGTGTTTTTACCTCTTCCAATCCACCTTTCTCTAAATTCGTTACGCGCATCACGGCCTTTTTTCCAACCCTGACTTCCATTAGTCTGCCAGTTTTTTTATCGAGCACATAAATGTCTGGGGTAACGCTTCCAGAAACAACGCTCTCTCCCTGACCCCAAGATGCTTCTATGACTATTTTGTCTCTCTCCCCCGTCGTTGGGTGTACCGTGAAACCAACCCCAGCCTTATATGCACCTTTTAGGTATTCCTCCTTTGGAAGAGCGCCTAGCTGTTTTTGAACAGGAACTGCTATCAACACACGCTCATGCTCAAAGCCCTTGCTGGCTCGATAAAAGGTGGCGCGGGCTGTGAAAAGGGAAGCCCAGCAACGCTTAACACCTTCTGTAACGTTTTCTACACCGCGAACGTTGAGCAACGTTAGTTGTTGGCCAGCAAAGCTAGCTCCTGGCAAATCCTCTGCTGTCGCAGAGCTTCTAATCGCGACAAAGGTTTCCTCTTCACCGAACTCCTTTGAAAGCTCTTTATAAGCGCGCGATATCTCTTCTCTTATTTCCTCTGGCATTTCGCTGTTGATTATCATCTCCCTTATTTTCGCTGTAGTTTCCTGCAAGGCTCTTGTATCGTTCACGTCGAGGTTACGCAACAAGGAAAAAACCTTCTCCTTAAGACCGCTTTTCTCGAGGAAATACTTATAGGCTTCTGCTGTCACAACAAAGGCGTTTGGGACTGGCAAGCCAGCGTTGTACATCTCTCCCAAGTTCGCGGCCTTTCCACCAACCAGAGCGAGATCACTTTTGCCAATCTCTTTCAAGAACTTGACGAACTTCATTGATAAGTTTTGAGCAGTTGTTTAAAAACAAAAGCGAAAGGGAAAAATGAAGGGCGAGTTCGTTATCATCCTAGAGGGAATTGATGGAAGCGGAAAGACAACGCAAGCTAATCTGTTAGCGAAATGGTTGCGAGAAAATGGACACAGAGTTAAAATCTTTCGCAAACCGAGCAACTCAAGCATAGGAAGGCTCATAAGGAGCATGTTAAGGAAAAAGAGAATCGAATCGCAGCATCTTTTGGAGCTTCTCTTCGCAGCAGATTTCGCCAGCTCTTGCTCTAAAGCGCGCAGGCTGATGAAAAGAGGATATCTCGTTATATTTGATCGCTCCCATTTTTCAGCGCTAGCTTACACACGGCTAAGCGAAAAGTGGGTTAGGAGCTTATACGCCTTCTTCGACTTGCCTTATTTGATAATATTCATCGACACAAGCGTAAGTGAATGCCTTCGTAGACTTAGGAGAAAGAGGAAAAGGGGATTTTACGAGAGGGAGGAAGAGCTTGCTAGGGCGAGGAAAAATTACCTGCGAATCCTAAGTCGGGAGAAAAACGTGATCTTCGTGAACGGGGATAAAAGCAAAGAGGAAGTGCTAAGGGAGATAATTTCCAAACTGAGAAAAAAAGTTTTTCCTTAACTCGTCTCAAGCGCTTTGCTTAACCAATTGATTTAGCCACTTCACTAAAATCGCAAACCTCGCTGCAACTTTGAAGGGAACAAAAAAACGAGCATGCGGGGGGCAGGATTCGAACCTGCGAAGGGCCTGCGCCCACAAGGTTTCTTATGCGGGTTTAACCCGCATCCTGAGCTTCGCATCCTAAGCTTCGCATCTCACGGATCTTGCGCCTTCGGCCACTCGGCCACCCCCGCAATAAAAAATTGGAAGAAAATTTTAAGGAGTTTTTCGTTTTCTACCGTCTTCTTCTCCTTCTTGTTTTTCTCCTTTTCTTTTCTTCCTCCTCTCTCAGTCTCTTTTCCTCTTGTTCCCACTTCCAATCCTCGTATTCAATCCACGCCACTAACAGGCCAAAGCAGATCAAAAACGCTCCGAAGCAACCAATGAAAACGTTTATCAACGCGCTTAGCGCTGTGTAGCCAACTATAGCTTTCCAACCACTTGCTACGTAGTCCGCTAGATACCAATAGACGCCAGCTATTGCTATTAGTAGCCCTATAAAGAGTTTTACTAGCGTGTGCATCTTATCACTATGAAATTAACTTCCACGTTTAAAAGCTTCCTTTAGCCAAGAAATAAGCGATTTTATTTTAACTTCATTCTCCTCGCCGCTTTCCATGTCACGAACCCTAACGCAATCTTTCTCCAGCTCCCTTTTTCCAACGATTATTGCATATTTCACTTTTTGCTTTCCCGCATACTCTAGTTGTTTGCTTAACTTTCTCTCCATAACATCAGTCAGGCAAGCTATTCCATTTCTCCTCAACATTTGCGCCACTTCTATCGCTTCATTTCTCGTAGCCTCATTAGCGTTAGCGACGAAAACCAAATTGACGTCTCGCGGTTTTAGCAGGTTTCGCTCTCTTAGCACCTCTATTATCCTCTCAATTCCCAAGCTTATCCCTGTTGCAGGAACCTTACGGCCAGCGTAAATTGAAATCAAGTCATCATATCTCCCACCACCTGCAACGCTTCCGATTCCACGCATAGCGAAGATCTCGAAAATCGGCCCAGTGTAGTAATCAAGGCCACGAGCCAGGCTCAGATCAACTTTAACCTTTCCCAAATCGACACCAAAAACACCGAGATACTTCACGAGTTCTCTTAACTCTTGAATGCCTTCTTCACCAATTTTTACCCCCGTTATCATGCTCTCCGCTTTTTGCAGCACTTCAGCC
>CAZYXF010000034.1:0-6340 GCA_964651025.1 uncultured archaeon | reverse complement strand
GAAAGCTCGGCTTTTCAACTTCACCATAAGGCTGCGCTATGACTCGCCACTGGAGGTAGTTTACCTTAAGGCGCAGGGCATCTCGCTGAATAAAACAGGCGTGATTTCAGTTGGGATAAAGGCGAACGGAAAAGTAAACACGACAGTTCGCGTGAGAAGAGACGGGGAAATCGCGATGATGCAAACCAAAGAAGAGCGAATTTCCGATTTCGGTATCGTAACGTTTTCCTTCTCACCTCGCTCTGTTGGAAGTTATGTGATAGAAGCCATAACGCGACAAGGGAACTTGACAGCGGGGCCGAGAAGCCTAAGGATAACTGTAAGAGAAGCGGAAAGAGTTGAAAAGCCGAGCGGAAGAAGCATGAAAGAGGTAAAACCAGAAAAAGTTGAGTTGGATTTCGCTAACCTCACAGGGCAATTCTTCTGCATTTTTGAGCGCGATGGGGTTACGATGCGAATCAAAACGAGCGAGTATCAAATCAACTGGCATGTCAATCAAACTACGCAAACATTCGAGTTGATAACAGGAGATTACAAGTACACTATGTCGAAAAGCAGCGAGCTTGTAAAAGAAAAACTGCAATCGAGAAGTGGCATTGCCATAGCGAGAAAAAGCAAAGGAAGAGAGCTAGTTTCGTTATGGGGAGATTCGAATGAGGTTTTGCGCTTGCTAAATGCAGCGAGAACGACGTTTTATGAGCTTTATCCTTACATCCAAGCTGCTTTTCATGAATGTCTGCGTGAAGTCACGTGAAATTCTCCGAACAAGTTTTTCTTTTCGAAATTTGGATTCGCAAACCTTATCATTTTTCACGTGAAGTAACGATTCCTATGAAGTGAAGCATAGAAATCAATATAAACTTCTAACGACCAACTTAATTAGCCCCCTTCAAGAAAACGAGACTTCTACTGCAATTTAGCTATGGGTAGGGAGGTTAATAAAGATTTCGCTCCCGCAACCCATAGCTTGTGGTGATAACGAATGCACGTGGACCAGGCGACCTTGAGAGAGGCTGCGAGAAAGGAGGAAGAGAACCTGTTCGAGGCTTACAGGGCGAGGATTCTAGTTATTGGCGTTGGGGGTGCTGGCAACAACACGGTAACGAGATTAACGGAAAAGGGTATACTTGGCGCAACCACTGTAGCGGTGAACACAGACGCTCGACACTTGCAAATGAGCAAGGCGCACTTAAAGCTGCTCATAGGAAAGGAGCTAACTCGTGGCCTTGGAGCTGGTGGCTTTCCAGAAATAGGCAAAAAAGCTGCTGAAGAGAGCAAGGCGGAGCTTAAAGAGCTGCTTCGCGACGTCGACATGGTCTTCATAACCTGCGGCTTAGGAGGCGGTACAGGGACAGGAGCATCGCCTGTGATAGCTAGAATAGCGAAGGAGCAGGGAGCAATAGTGATTGGCGTGGTTACGTTGCCGTTTAAGATAGAAGGGGCAAGAATAGCAAAGGCTGAAGATGGGCTAATGAAGCTTCGTCAGCACTGCGACACCGTCATAGTTATAGAGAACCAACGCCTCTTGAAAATAGCTGGCAACTTACCGCTTCGCGAGGCCTTTTGGGTGATCGACGACCTAATAGCTACGATGATAAAGGGCATAACCGAGACGATTTCGCAACCATCACTTGTAAACCTTGACTACGCTGATGTTAAAGCCATAATGCGGGCTGGTGGTGTTGCTTCCATTGGAGTTGGCGAGAGCTCAAGCGAGAACAGAGCAAGAGACGCAGTTAACAAGGCGCTTCGCCACCCGCTGCTCGACATCGATTATCGCGGTGCAACTGGGGCTCTGATCCAGATAATCGGCGGTCCTGACTTGAGGCTTGATGAAGTAAACGAGATCGGCGAAACTGTGGCGAGCTTTCTCGACCCAGAGGCTCAAGTCATATGGGGAGCTCGGATATTACCAGAATATGAGGGCAAGATACAAGTGATAACCATAATAACAGGCGTTAAATCGCCATACATCCTTGGACCTGTTCAGAAAGAGCGGATAAGCGTCGCGACCATGAGCGAACAGCTTGGCATCGAAGTCATAAGATAACGCTCGCCTTTGATTTTTCTTTGCTATATTCACGAAAAAGAGACAAAACTAGGCGGAGACTACACGAAGCGGCGGCAATTGCTGTAGAATCTGGAGGATGTGAAGGAACAATACCTTGGTAAACGAGTTTAATGGTCTCCTCTTTTCATTCCTCTTTCCACTTATAGCCGCAACGCTTGCAGATGAAGAGCTCTGCGCTCGCTGCTTCTTCGCTCCTGCCTTGCGTGACTTGATAGTAAGCCTTTGTATAGCCACACTTCGGGCAAATCTTCCTGACAACTGGCAAGTTAATCACGTTTTTCTCTATAACCGTTATCCTTCCCTTCTTTTTCCTCTCCGTAAGCTTAATCCGCCTCTTTAGCTTTTTCCTTCTCCCACAAGCTGGGCAAACGAGATATGCCCCACTCTTCGTTCGCTTCGGCACCATGACAGCGCCACATCTATCGCAGAGCTCCACGTTCTCACAGCTCAATTAACACAAGATTTTGCTCATGGCAAACCCTTAAAAAGCTTTCGAAGCTCAATCGCGACGTGACGAGCATTCTTTATCTCGCAAACCCAACTAATCATGGCAAAGCGCAAGCTAGAGCTTGTTGTCGCGGGCTTGATAATCGACGAAAGTAAAAGGGTGCTTCTCGTGAAGCACAAAAAGCTAAACAAATGGCTTCCTCCTGGTGGGCATATAAAGGAAAACGAGACCCCAGACGACGCTTTGCATCGCGAGATAAGAGAAGAGGTTGGAATTGAAGTCGAGTTGTTGAACGTGGTTAAGATTCCAGAAAGGGGCAACATCAAAAGGCAGCTTGCAGTTCCGTTTTACGTTAACGTTCACAGCGTTGGCGACCATGACCATTGCTGTTTTTACTACCTCTGCAGGCCAAAAGGAAAAAGCGAGCTAAAAGTGAACGAGAGCGAGATAGAAGCTGCGAGATGGTTTTCAAAGGAAGAGATAGAGAAAAGCAGAGAGATAGGAGAGGATGTGAAAAACCTCGTGGCATTGGCCCTAGAGTTCATAAAGCGTCAACATCTTTCACTTCCTTAATGCCTTCTAACCCTCACTTTACGACCTCAAATTTAACCTTTTTTCCGAAAAACAACAATGTTCAAGAGCGAGATTCGCGTTATTGGCTGGGATGACGCTCCACACAAGCGCGGACAGAGAAAGCGAGTTTTGCTTGTTGGTGTTATAACGCGAGGTGGTAAGTACATCGACGGCATGCTCTCTACAAAGGTTAAATACGATGGTCTTGACGCGACCGAGAAAATAGCGAGTGCCATAAACAAATCGAGGCATCGCGATCAGTTAAGATGCATAATGACGAATGGCATAAGCTTCGCTGGCTTTAACCTCGTTGATATAAAAGAACTCGCGAGGTTAACCTCTCTTCCAGTCATAGCTGTGCAAAGGAAAATGCCAGACGTGAAAAGCTTTATTTCAGCGATGCGAAAGTTCAAGGACTTTGAGAAGAGAAAGGAAATCGTGAAAAACGCCGGGAAAATTCACAAGTGCGGGAAGATATACTTTCAAAAGGCTGGGATAAGCGTTAAAGACGCAAGGGAAATAATAAAAATCTGCACCACTCATGGAAACCTGCCAGAGCCGATAAGGGTTGCGCATATAATAGCGAGCGGTTTATCTGGCGAGTCAAGAGGGAGAGCGTGAAGGCGAAAACGAAAAACACTTTGCATGTAGAAGGGGGCGAAGGAAAAAATGAAGAACGGAGCAGAGCAATCAAAAAATCAGGATTAATCCTTCGGGAAGTAAAAGACTGGACAATAGCCTTTCTCTTGGCATTTTTCGCGTACAAAGCGCTTGGCCTCGCTCTCAACACGCAAGTGCCAATCGTTAGCGTTAGTAGTAGGAGCATGCTCCCAACTTTGCACGTCGGCGATTTAGCTATCGCAGTTGGCGCGAGCGAGATAAGGCCAGGTGACATAATAATCTACGCCGCTAACTGTCCTGCTTTACCAAGGGAAGACATAATACATCGAGTCATAGCGATAAACAACAGCTATGTCATAACCAAAGGAGATAACAACGCAACTAATCCCATTCCAGACCCATGTCCAGTGAGCTTTAGACAGATAAAGGGAAAAGTAGTTCTCGTTCTGCCACTCCTTGGCTATCCTCGGTTGTTGCTGAACTGGATAGTTGGGATTTAGTTCACTTTAAATCCTTTCCATCCAAATTTCACATGCCCCGATTCCTGATAATGGGAACGATAGGGAGCGGAAAAGGGACGCATGGAAGGTACATAGCTAACCTATTCAACATACCCTTTATCTCAACAGGCGACATATTCAGGGAAGAAGTGAAAAAAGGAAGCGAATTGGGACAAAAGGTAAAGGGTTACTTAGAGCGCGGTGAGCTAGTGCCAGACGAAATAGTGATAAACGTTGTTAAACAGCGCTTGTCGCAGCCAGACTGCGAGCATGGCTTTGTCCTCGACGGCTTCCCACGAACCATGGAGCAAGCAAAGGCACTTGACGAGATAACGAAAATAGATCTAGCCATATTCCTTGAAGTTAGCGAGCAAACTGTGATGGAGCGCTTATCCTTGCGAAGGACTTGTAAGAATTGCGGAGCTGTGTTCAACCTTAAGTTTGCCCCACCAAAAACACCTGGCAAGTGCGATTTTTGTGGTGGTGAGCTCTATCAAAGGGAAGACGACAAGCCAGAGATAATAAAGAAAAGGTTGCAACAATTCTGGGAAAGGACGATGCCGATAATAAAGCTCTACGAAGCTCGTGGCTTGCTTCGCCGCGTCAATGGCGAGGGCGATGTTGAAGAAGTTGACAAGAGAATAAGGGAGCTCTTGAAAAAGGAGGGTTTTCTTTGATTTTTGTTAGCGGGCGATTTTTCTAATGGCTTCCAAGTCCTTTTTTATCGATTCAATTGCCCTTTTCACAGCTGCCTTTGCATCTCTAGCTTTCACTACTATTTTCGGATTTGCGAGATAAGGATGCTCTCTCATAAATGTCGAGATCTCAACGCCTCGCTGCTTCGCGGTGTAATCGGCGACAAGTGCAGCGATGGTTAGATCATCCACTTCAATGACTAGTTTGTCTTTTTCGTTCTTCAAGAGTCTCACTTCCATTAGGTTCTTGAGTTGCGTGAAGTATTTATTTCTTCACCGGATTCGTGGATCCAATTGCCTTTATTCAGAAACCTCCACAAATCGATGGCGTTTACAATTGGCTTGTCAAAATAATCTTCAACTATCCTTGGACAGGCGAAGTTAACGAGGTAATCGACGTCGAGACCAAGCAGTTTTTCGTTAGTTATATTGTCAAATGAGAGAATCAAGACGGATTTACCCATCTTCTCAAGCACAGCTTTTAGCTCCTTCAAGAGTTCCCAGTTAGGTAGCTGGCCAGGCTTTGTTGATATGAGGAAGGCTATTTTCTTAGCATCTTCAAGCATGTGAAGCCTTGCGAGCTTTATCTTTTCAAATTCGATTCGCCAATCTCTTATCTCCCTGACTTCAAGCCCTTCAACATCGTAGATGTAAACCGGCTTGTTCACAACGCTTGCCAAGCCAATCGCGTGAAATCTACCACTCGCTATAAGGAGAAAGCAATCAACCTCACTTTCGCGTTGCTTCGCAACGGAATAATCGCAACCAGTTATAACGCCACAGATTACTGCCTTCTTTCCGATTTGGGATAGCAGCTTAGCAAACTTGCTCAGAGAGTTGCGATGTTGCACGAGCGTTACCAAACCAACAGCGTGTTCTCTTATTTTCTTCAGCTCTTCCTCTTTGATTTTCACCTCGATTTCCAGAGGATAGAACAAAACTTTCACAAGCGGTTTGTGATTTTCGATGTTTTTAATCCTTTCGTGACCTATGTGAAGAAGCACATCGCAATTCAAAACTCTTGCTTCATGATCGCGCAGATCGCAAGCACCATAGCAGCTTTCCATAGAGATGATAACCTCGTAGCCGTGTTTTTCCAAGACACCCGCGATTTCAGAAGCTTTTTTAATTAAACCTGCTGGAATTTGAACGAAAATTCGACTCCCCGTTTTTATATTGCTTTTAATAAAGCGCACCAAGTCCTCTATGTCTATCATCATGAAGAGAAAGTGAAAGGAAGCAGAAAAAGGTTGCTCTACCGCAGTTTGCGGAATGAAAAATTTTTCATTTTTTTATTCAGGAAAACTAACTTGCGAAAGAAACCGATTTTATAACTGCACACCAGAATTTGGAAAAAGTAGAAACTTATTTATGGAAAATCCGAGTGAGATAATGGAGGAAATTGAAAGCAGGTTGGAAAAACTGAAAGCGC